>CAZHAO010000237.1:0-3021 GCA_964530375.1 uncultured Methanotrichaceae archaeon | reverse complement strand
GAAACGAGGGGATTCTGCGGCTCATGGATGGTGCCTCCAATCGAAGGGCGGTCTTTCGGTCGGTTCTTGGGTACGCAGAGCCTGGGATGGAGCCGATCTTCTTTCGGGGAGAGCTGGCGGGCGAGATCATTCACGAGCCCCGGGGGTCCGGAGGCTTCGGGTACGACCCCATCTTTGGGGTGGGAGAAAAGACGATCGCCGAGATGGACCTCGCGGAGAAGAACGAGATATCCCACCGGGGGGCCTCGATCCGCGCATTGAAGGATTGGCTGTCATCGCGGTGACGTATCTCCAGTCTCCCCAGTCTCTCTCCCAGTCTACCCCGCTCATCTGCACTTTCTTCTCTTCTCCAGGGCGCACCTGGGGAGCATCGCGCTGTCGATGGTCTTTATCCGGGGGGCCTGGACGGCGGAGATGTAGAGAGTCCTCCCCTCAACTAAGATCCGGTGGTCCATCGGCTTTGGGGGGCTGATCCTCACCGGGAATAGGAGCGGCCCCTCGCAGGTGGTGCATATCCGCAGCTCCGAGAAGCTATTTTTGATGTAATCTCTCATCTCGGGGGCGATCTCCGGGGCCGGAAGAGGATCTTTTTTGGCGGGTTTCGCGGCCATCGCAGAGAAGATCTCCTCGCCCCTAGAAATAGTATATCTTTTATACGGACCGGTGGTGAGCCTATACGTGGCCAGGAGGAAGAAGGGATATTACAGGGCGAGGGACCTGGCGAGGCAGAGGATCGAGAGGCTTTTTCTCCTCGCCGAGGAGGAGCACATCCTCCACCCCGAGAGGAGCGACCGGTACGTCGCCCTCGCCAGGAAGATGGGAATGAGGATGAGGGTGCGGCTCCCCCGCCGACTGAAGAGGCGGATCTGCAAGGGGTGCGGGCGTTACCTTTCCCCCGAGAGGACGCGGGTGAGGCTGCGGGACGGGGTCGTCGCGGTGACCTGCGCCGAGTGCGGAGAGGTGATGAGGTACCCTTACCGAAGGAAGTTATAACTAGGTTCGGCCCTCTTATTTTTTTCAGGAGGGTTTCTGGCGGTGCAACGGGTCTATGATGGCGGATCAAGCTTCAGGAGCGCCGCCGAATTTTTGGGATCTGGAGACGATTTTGAGGAGGCCGCTTCAGATCCGGAGTCGGTCAGAGAAAAGCTGAGGTCTGAGCTTGAGAGGGGATCCCGCCAGGTTCGGTGGAGGGCGGCCCGGGCCCTGGGGGAGATGGGAGATCCGGGTTCAGTCCCTTTTCTCGCCTCCGCCCTGACCGACGAGAGCCCCGTAGTCCGGGTGGCGGCGGCCGAAGCCCTGGGCGAGATCGGCGGACCTCGGGCTGTCGAGGCCCTTTCCGCCGCCCTCGATGACGAGAGCCGCCAGGTCCAGAAGGGGGCGGGAAAGGCTCTGATCGCCCTCCTGGGGGTTCCGGGGCCCGACGCCGAGAACCTGGAATATCTGTTGAACCTTCTCTCCACCGGGGACGATCGGGTGGCGGCCTCCCTCGTCAGAATGGGATCGATCGCCGATGGGGCTCTGACCGAAAGGCTGGAGGACGACTCTTTCTTCGTTCGGAGGGACGCGGCCCTGGTCCTGGCCCGCCGCGTCAGAGTTGAGATGGATGATCCCGAAAAAAAATCAGCCATGGACCCGGCGAAGGTCGCCTCCCTTTACCGGTTCAGAACCACCGTCGACGGGTCGGGGCTCGTTAGAAGGGTGGAGTACACCGGGTTTGATCAGATCTCGGGATCGATCCTGGGCGAAGAAGAGATCGTCTTTCCTCCTCTTCCCGATCGGAGGTCTGGCCTAGATGAGCTGGACTCGCTGCCGATCTGCCTTGAGGATCTCCTCGGATCGAAGGGCGATCGGTTGAGGCGGGTGGGAAGAACTCTGATCCTCTCTATCGACGAGGGGGTCATCGCCGTCAAGCTCGGCCTCGGGCCGGAAGACGAGAGAAGGCTCCTCGTCGAGGCGGCGATGCAAAATAGTCTTGGTCGCCTCAAAGAAGATCTAGGCCTCGAAAGCCCGATCCCCAGGCCCCTCTCTCAAGACGGTGGATACCTATTCAAGATCTGCCTCTCCAGCCTGCCTCGAAGAGTCCGAGAAGATCTGAACATTTATGCCGATCCCCTGGCGATCTGCTATTCTCCGCCCTCAGGCTACTTCGTCTACCTGAACGATCCTGCCCTCTCCTCAGATTCCGTATCAAACGGCCTCACCAGATCTGCCCACGATCTGGCCCTTCTGGCCAGCAGCGGTCTCGTCCACGACGCCCTCATCCCCCTATTCCACAACCGCGAGCAGATCGGCTGGAGAGGAGATCGAGGAGTTTACCGCTGGTTTTCAATGATCCCCGGAAGGCTCGATCGGTGGTTCGAATCTTGCAGATACCCAAACCTCAGGCTCTCGGGGATCGCTGACTTTGAGCACTTCCGCCAGTTTGCTGCGATAACGGCTCAGGATCTGCAGCACCTGATGGGCGATCAGCTTCTGAGCATAAGCCTCGTCCTCGCTAGCTATTTCCGGAGTTCGGGCGGGTTCCGTGACGATCTCATGAGCGAGGCTTTAAGGTCTGCCTTCGAGGCGTACTGCCTCGCCTTCGTCTCTCCCAAACCCTCTAGTTCCGTTCTCCGATCCAAACCGGTTCTTTCCGGATGCGCCGACTGGGATCTTCTGGCGTCGAGGATGAGGGAGGAGGTGGGAGGAAACAGGTACATGAGGGGGCTGGTCAGGGGAGGGGGACCTGACGGCTCGGATCTGGAGATCGAAAACGGCCCTCACCTCGGCCTCTTCGGAGGCTATTTCCCCCTGCCTGAGCTCGTCAGGGCGATCCACCTGGCGACGACCTTCGCGATTCTCGAGGGGTTTGGTTGAGCATCAGCAACCGACGAGGGTGAGGGTCGCTAGGTGACGTTCCCTGCCTCCGGCGTATATGTTGGCGTCTAAAGTCTTTCTGGTATTTGTGACGTCCTTCCTCGAAATCAAGGCTCTTTTCTGGCCTTTCAGGTTCGTCAAAAGATGCGATGAGGAAGGTTGCTG
>CAZHAO010000236.1:0-3032 GCA_964530375.1 uncultured Methanotrichaceae archaeon | reverse complement strand
TGAGAAATTCCTGGACGGAAAATTAAGTTCTAATAGTTAGGTTTGTGACTATAAAAGGAGGGAGGAGCAAAAGTCGTTATAGGAGGGTAGAGGGAAAGAATAGCATACGACTTTTGCCATTCCGTTATACGTCATTTGTCGAATATATACCTTTCGGTCTGAGCGGGCGAAGGCTCCTCCGGGCTTTGGTCAGGGCTTTCGCACCTCAAAATCGATTACGATGTTGTACTGGTGCGGGGCGTAGCTTCTCACGATTCCGCGGTACAGAAAACTGACCTTCGCGCCTCGGGACAGAGCCGCCTCTTCGACGAAGGCCGTATCCCGGCCGTAGAGGTCATCCTCGGGGGCGATGGCGTAGTAGTGGACGACGCCGCCGTCCTTCGCGATCCTGATGGCCTGCCCGAGAAAATCGGAGGCGGTGTGGGGCAGGTTCATGATGACGTGATCGGCAAAGCTCTCGTACTGCTCCGCCATCTGCCCGGCGTCCCCCTCCAGGATCACTATATCATCGATCCGGTTGAGGGCCGCGTTCTCCCTCATCAGCCTGACGGCATCGGGGTTCTTATCCACGGCGACGACCCTCGCCCCCCGCTTCGCGATCAAAAGGGCGAAGGGGCCCACCCCCGCGAACATGTCGAAGACGACGTCGCCGGGTCTGACGAGCTTAGCCACCCTCAGCCTCTCCGTTCCGAGGCGCGGGGTGAAGTAGGCCTTCTCCAGATCGATCCGATACTGGAGGCCGTGCTCCTTGGTGACGGTGGCGGTCTTCTCCTCGCCGGCGACGATCATAAACCGGCGGGTCCGATACTCCCCCTCCACCGGCGTTTTGGGCGATGCCACCGTCTTGACGTTCTTCTGGACTTTGAGGATGGCAGAGGCCGCCTCCCGGTCGGGCGAGTCCTGGATGGCGATCTCTCCCACCACCTCGAAGTGAGCCCTCCTTCCGAGGAGCTCCTCGACGGTCTCTTTCCCCTCGGCCTCCTCAAACTCGGCCTCCACCAGGTCAAAGTCGCCGATCTTCGCGAGATCCTCCGCCGCCTCCGGGCTCAGGTCCAGGACAGGAAGGTAGAGGCAGCCCTCATCTGACCTTATCTTTCGCTCCCTGTCGAAGAGCCCCAGCTCCACCAGCTTCTGCCTTAAGCCTTCCCCCTGGCTTTTTTTGACCTTCAGCCCCGCCGAATGCGCCATCCATTAAACTCCTCACCCAAAGTTCAGGCCCGACCGTCACCGGACCCAAAGCTCGACGCCTCCATCTGCTCGCCCTTGATGGCGGCGTAGATCTCCTCTTTGCTCGGGCTTTTCGTCTTCACGTATCTTCCACCGGCGGCGATGCTGATCCTATTTGCAAGATCTGACCCCTCGGCGCCGACGTCCACCACCAGCAGATGAACCCCCGATCTTCTCAGATCTTTCGCGACCTCTTCGGCCTCCAGGCCAGCATCTCCCGCCACCTTCAGGGGGACGTTGGCGCTCCCGTCGGTGATCAGGACCAAGATCGGGGTGGCGGAGGGCTCCTTCTCCCGCTCCCGCTTCAGCAGGGATAGGCCCGTCGCAAGGCCGCTGGCGAGAGGCGTCGTTCCGCCGTACTCTATCTTCTCCAGATGTCGTTTGGCAGTCACCACCGCCGAGGTGAAGGGGAGGACCACCTCCGCCCGCCTTCCCGAGCAGGATACCAGGGCCACCCTGTCCCTCCTCGCATAGGCGTCTTTTAAAAGCTCGATCACAACCCTCTTAGTGGCATCGGCAGACTCCTCCATGGAGAAGCTGGAATCCAGGACGATGCCGATGAGGGTGGCGACCTTCCGCCTCCTCACCTTCTCCCGGAGGTCCTCCTCTCTTATGACGAGGTTGCCACCGGAGCGGGCGAGGGCCGCCCTGATGGTGGGGGCGAGGGCGACGTCCGATATCTTGCCCCGCGGCATCCGGGCCCGCACGTACCTCCCCCTCTTTCCCTGGGCCAGGACCTCCGCCCTCCTCCCGGACTTCGGCGACTTCGCGGTCCTGGTCTCGGATCGAGCGAAGTCGGTGAGGATGTCGGCGAGGTCGTAGGACCCTCCCTCCTCTTCGTCTTCTCGCCGACAGGAGAATGCGAGATCTTGAAGCTCCGCGGGTTCGATCTCGACGAAGGTCTCGTCACCGAGCAGAACGATGGCTGCCACCTCCTCCGTCCTGATGGCCGACTTTTGCATCTCCAGGATCGACTTTATTCTGGCGGAGTCCTCGGGGGTTATCATGGTCGCCCTCTTTTTGGGGACCCTGATCCCCATCACGGGTGCCCCGGCGAAGAAGACCTTGCATCCGTAATTTCGGTCCAGGTTTCGTCGAAAAAGAGCGGCCAGCTCTTCGGCCGGCGGCAGGGTGGCGTCGTCCCAGCACGAGGGCATGATCAGCTCACCATCGATCGGAGCCTATCGGGGCTGAACTCGCCGTCGTCGAAGGGGGTCTTTCTCATCCGATGGGGAAGAACCATCTCCGCCGCCGTCACGATGTCGACGGTCTCGACCCCCCCCCTTCCTTCGAAGGCGGCGTTCGTTCTTGCGGCCCGCTCGATCATGATGTCCGCCCGATGGCCGTCGACCCCGAACTCGACAGAGATCCTGGCGATCTTTCGCAGCTCCCCTTTCCCGGTGCTGATCTTGGGGAGGAGCTTTTTGGCGGAGACGATCCTGGACCTGAGCCTATCGCTCTCGGCCCTGTACTCCTCTCTGAACTTCAGAGGGTCCGAGGCGAAGGCACCCCTCCGCTCGATGATCTCGACCCTCTGCTCGACGTCCGATATCCCCTCCACCTCCACCTGGAGGGCGATCCTGTCCAAAAGCTGCGGCCGCAGCTCCCCCTCCTCCGGGTTCATGGACCCGACGATGATGAAGCTGGCGGGGTGGCTCGCAGACACCCCCTCCCTCTCGACGATGTTCATCCCCATGGCTGCGGCGTCGAGGAGGGCGTCGACGACGTAGTCGTCCAGAAGGTTGATCTCGTCGACGTAGAGGATGCCCCGGCGGTCCATGCCCAGCAGGACCAGCGCGGAGTAG
>CAZHAO010000235.1:0-3035 GCA_964530375.1 uncultured Methanotrichaceae archaeon | reverse complement strand
ATGACCGGCGCGAACATGCCCCGCTGCTTGCAGCGGGGTGCGCTGTTTGACTCTGAGCCCAAGCATATTCGTACGGAAATTCTTTGGACGATATTGTATTTATGATCTCTTCGTATAAGTCGATCGCCTCCTCGTACTGGCCAGAATCGAGCCGCGAATCGGCTCTCTTTAGGGACGAATCTATCTGGCTTTTTATTCTCTCATTTTCTTTATGCTCTGTATATGCTTGAGACAGGAAAAACACTAAAAGCCCCGTGACGATGACGACAACTATCCCCACCCAAAAGTTCTCCTTCCAGCCGCCACCCTTTCCGCGCCTCAACTTCGCCATCCCGTTTAAGTATCTTTCAGACCAAAATAAACTTGTCGCATCTCAGAAGCTTGATGATGTTGAAAAGTCCGTTGAACTGCACCTTTTATCTGATCGTTAGACACTTCGGCTCTTGAGCCGACAAACCCCTTAAATCCCAGAAGAGCAATATAGCCCCCGATCAAGCTTCTCTCAAGGTGTCAATAGACCATGAAAAGAAAATGGCAGCACGATAGGGGATTGGAGGCGAGGATGCTCTTCACCATGCTCCTCCTCGGCCTCGTCTACCTCGCGTTTTTGGCGGTCCTGGCGTACCAGGGCACGGGGATGGTGGGGATGCTCGCCTTCGTGAGCATATTCATGCTCATCCAGTACTTCTTCTCCGACAGGCTCGTCCTCATGAGCATGGGCGCGAAGATAGTCTCCGAGACGGAGGAGCCCCAGCTCCACCAGATGATATCGAGGCTCTGCGCCATGGCAGACCTTCCTAAGCCGAGGATAGCCGTGGTGAACACGCCGATGCCGAACGCCTTCGCCACCGGGAGAAGCCCCGGAAACGCCGTGGTGGCGGTGACGACGGGGATCCGGCACCAGCTGACCTCAGCAGAGCTGGAGGCGGTCCTGGCCCACGAGCTGACCCACGTCAAGAACAGGGACGTGATGGTGATGACCATCGCCAGCTTCCTCTCGACGGTGGCCTTCTTCATCGTCCGGTACTCCTTCTTCTTCGGCGGCGGAAGCTCCGACCGGGATAAGGGCGGAATTTGGGCAGCCTTCTTCGTCTCTGCCGTCGTCTGGATCGCCAGCAGCCTTCTTCTGAGGGCCCTCTCCCGGTACCGGGAGTTCGCCGCCGACCGGGGCTCAGCGGTGATCACGGGCCAGCCCTCGAATTTGGCGTCGGCGCTGATGAAGATCAGCGGGGTCATGCCCCGGATACCGAAAGAGGACCTCCGGAAGGCCGAGGGGATGAACGCCTTCTTCATCATCCCGGCGGTCTCGGGCTCGTCGATAATGAGCCTCCTCTCGACCCACCCGCCGACGGAGAAGAGGATCGCTGCCCTCCAGAGGATCGAGAGAGAGATGGAGATGGCGTGATCCGGATAGACGGATCGATTTAGGGTTAGGGCTTAAGGCTTAGGGTTTGAAGGACATAAATGAGGATGAGATAGATGAGGTTCAAGGTCCTGGACGCGATCCGCGGAAAAAGCGAGCTTCCTTCGGCCAAGCTCGACCGG
Organism: uncultured Methanotrichaceae archaeon; assembly: GCA_964530375.1. GTDB lineage: Archaea > Halobacteriota > Methanosarcinia > Methanotrichales > Methanotrichaceae > Methanocrinis. The sequence continues at coordinate 1,490 of CAZHAO010000235.1, read as the reverse complement.
CTCGTCGCCATATCCACCGCCAGCATCACCATGGAGGCGAACCTCGGCCTCTCCCCCGATGGAGCGGCCGGGATCTGCCTCAAGCCGATCGAGTCCTCAAGGTACGAATCTGCCCGGTCCGAGATCGAGGACCTCCTGAGGTACAGCGCCCGGGAGACGGGAACGAAGTTCAGAGTCGAGAAGGACGAGTACCGCTACCTCTGGGTCGTCCTGGAGGACCCCGACTTCGACGACCTGGTGGCGAACGTCCATCTCGTGAGCACGACGATGGCAGATCACGGCTTCGGCGAGCAGCTCCTCTGCGCATTATACCGGTTCCGGGGACGGGACGGTCCCGTCTACTGGGTCTACAGCTTCAAAGGGGGCGCTTACTACCCCTTCGCCCCCGCCGAGGGGCAGGAAAGGGACAGCTCCTTCGAGTTCCGGCTCCGATCGGTGATGGAGCCGGAGCTTCCCGTGGAGAAGGACGTGGAGAAGTGGTACCCCCTCTGGGGGACGCCCCTATAAGTCCGTCAGAGATCTAAAAATATAATGGGCTGAGCATCGGGATGCGGATAATACTCCACGTCGATCTGGACGCCTTCTTCCCCTCCGTCGAAGTTCGGGAGCATCCGGAGCTGAAGGGCAGGCCTGTGATAGTGGGAGCTGATCCAAAAGGAGGCAGAGGCCGGGGCGTCGTCAGCAGCGCCTCCTACGAAGCCCGAGAGCTCGGGGTGATGTCGGCGATGCCCATCTCCAGAGCCTGGAAGCTCTGCCCCGATGGCGTCTATCTCAGACCCCACTTCGATCTCTATACCGGAGCCTCCGAAAGGATTATGAAGATCCTGAGAGGCAGGGCCGATCGGTTCGAAGAGGCCGGCATCGACGAAGCCTATCTCGATATCTCGGGCCGGGCGAAGGACTTCGAAGAGGGGGCCGATCTCGCCAGAAGGATCATGAAGGAGGTCCTGGACGAGGAACGATTGAGCTGCTCCGTCGGAGTCGCGCCGAACAAGATGCTCGCCAAGATCGGCTCCGACCACCGTAAGCCGTACGGCCTGACTGTAATTCGAGATGAGGATGTCGAGGCCTTCCTCTCTCCTTTGGGGGTCAGAAAGATCCCGGGGGTGGGGCCCAAGACGGAAGAGAGGCTCAAAGCCCTCGATATCGAGAAGGTGGGCGATCTGGCGGCCGCAGATCCCGATCTGTTGGTGAAGCTCTTCGGGAGCTGGGGCGTCAAGCTTTCCGAATTCGCGAGGGGGATCGATCGCCGGGATGTGGTGGAGGGACGCGAAACAAAATCGATCGGAAGAGAGCTGACCTTCCAGGAGGACGCGGATGATGAAAGTCAAATTCTGGGGGTTTTAGATGAGCTGGCAAAGGAGGTGCACGAAGAGCTGATAGGCTCCGGTTTCCGCTTCAAGACCATCACCGTTAAAGCGCGGTATCAGCATTTCGATACCTATACCCGGGCCAAGTCTCTCCCCTTTCTCACCGACGACCTGTATATC
>CAZHAO010000234.1:0-3061 GCA_964530375.1 uncultured Methanotrichaceae archaeon | reverse complement strand
TATCTTCCTCAACATCAACCTGCCCGACCGGCCCATCTCCCAGGTCCAGGGGATGAGGGCGAAGGCCGCTGCGATCTCTCCGGTCCCCTCCTCGACGGCGATGAACCAGCGCTCGTTCTTCATCCCCGGAAGGTGGGAGAATATCGTCTCGGCGAAGGCTCCCACCTCCTGGGGGCGAAATATCTCGTTGAAATGGGAGCGGAGCTTTCCGGCGTCGTCGGGAGACTCGGCCCGCCTTATTCTGTAACCTGAGTTCATGGATCTGTTCCTCTTTTTTATCGTTCAACCGGGATCTCCCATTTCGACCGCGCGTTTAAGATGTTTTCTCCAGGATCAAGGGCTTATGTAGGATTTTGGCTCCAACTTCGTCGAAATTTTTCCGAGTTTTCCTCCGGACAACCCGGGCAGGATATTTAAGAGGGGATATCGACATGTAGAGTTGAAAAGCTATGACGGGGGCGATCTTCGTGGACGAAAACCGGATTGGCCGATGCTGGGAGTTGGACCTCCTCCGTGGCATCGCCGTCTTTATGATGATATCCTTTCACGCCCTCTTCGACCTGGACTACTTCTCAGGCCTAGTGGATGTCCATTCGGGGATCTGGCCCCTCTTCGCCGAGGCCACGGCCTCGATCTTCCTTCTCCTGGTGGGGGCGTCCCTGACGATCAGCTCCGCCAGGGCCAGGATGAAAGGAGAGGACTCCTTTCTCCGATACCTCCGCCGGGGAGTTCGGATCTTCTCCTGGGGGATGGCCGTCACCCTCTCGACCTTTCTCCTTCTGGGGGAGGGTTATGTCCTCTTCGGCGTCCTCCACCTGATCGGCGTCTCCATAATCCTCTCGCGCCCGCTCCAGAGGCGGCCCCTCTCCGCCCTCATCATCGGAACGGCGGCGATATCCGCGGGCCTTCTCCTCCGTCACTTCTCCTTCGGCTCGCCCTGGCTCCTCTGGCTCGGCTTCGTTCCGGCCGGCTTTTATTCGGTGGACTACTTCCCCCTCCTCCCCTGGTTTGGCGTCGTCGCCGTGGGGATATTCCTCGGAGACGTCCTATACCCCAAAGGGGTGAGGCGGTTTCAACTTCTTGATATCTCCGCAAAAGCCCCGGCGAAGGCGATCTGCTCGGTCGGGAGAAACTCGCTTTTCATCTATCTGATACATCAGCCGATCCTCATAATCTCGATGCAGCTTCTCGGGATCATCGAGATGGGAAACGGCCTCGCCCTTCAGATGCCGTGAGACTTGGGGTTCTTTAACCGATAAAAAGGTCTCTGACCTCTGCCCTGTCATCTTCAACCCCGACGTCGAGGTAGACGAGGCCGGAGAAGAGGCCCTCCAGGGGAGGAGGCAGCTCCTTCATCCGGGCGGTCATGACCGGGTCCCTGTACTCCAGATCCCATCCGCCATCCCTGATGAACGCCGAGATCACCACATCGTAGGCCCTCCAGCGGAAGGTCTCGACCTGAGGGAGTTTTTCAGCCTCGCCGAGATACGGGCTCTGAATCCATGCGATCAATGGCAATCTTTCGAGATGCAATGTATCGAGTCATCCTGTTATCTATCCCGGGGGCTTAAACCTTATAGCTTGATGCCTCAAGAATAAAAAAGGGAGTCGAATATGAAGCTGAAAGTTCTGGTGGACAACAACACCCTCACCGATCGCTACTTCCGGGGCGAGCCAGGGATCTCCTTCTTCATCGAGGACAGATCGAAGAAGATCCTCTTCGACGTGGGGTACTCGGGCCTCTTTCTAGAGAACGCGTTCAAGATGGGGATCGACCTTTTGGAGACGGATTTCGTCGTCCTCTCCCACGGCCACCTCGACCACACCTGGGGGCTCGACCCTCTGGTGAGGCTGATCACTGAGGCGAAGATCGAGGGGATCGACGCCAAGACGCCGACTCTGGTGGCCCATCCCGATGCGTTTCTTCCGCGAAAGGTCGGGGGCCTCGGAGAGATCGGGCCGCTGATATCCGAGGAGGAGATCTCCCGCCACTTCGAGATGGCGTTGAGCAGAGGTCCCTTCTGGCTGACAGACCGGCTCGTCTTCCTCGGGGAGATCGAGCGGAGTAACGACTTTGAGGCGAAGATCCCCCTGGGGAAGATCTTGGCAGAAGAGGGCGAAAAAGACGACTTCTTGATGGACGACTCGGCCCTTGCCTTTCGATCGGCCGAGGGGCTCGTGATAGTTTCAGGCTGCTCCCATTCGGGGATCTGCAACATCATAGAGCAGGCGACGCGAGTCTTCGGCGAGCGAAGAATCCTCGACGTCGTCGGAGGATTTCACCTCCTAAACCCGCCGGAGAGGCAGATGATAGAGACCTTGAGATATTTTGAGAGGGCGCAGCCCCGCGAGATCCACGCCTGCCACTGCACCGACCTCGCATCCAAAGTCGCCCTCGCCGGGGTCGCAAACCTAAAAGAGGTGGGCGTGGGGCTGGATCTCGAGTACGAGTCAAACGGGCGGCGGCGCACCCCGCAGCAAGCTTCGGGGTATTCCAACAAATAAGTGCGTCGTCAGAATGTTTTTCGAGAATCTTTGAGAGGGGGCAAATCGAGACGCGGACGAGGGGCGTTGCCTCCCCCTCGATCGCCCCCGAAAGCCCGCGATCTGCAGGCCCAAGAGGTCCATCAGCCTCTTTCGCCCCGCAAACTCCACCAGGATCTCTCCGTCGCCCTCGCGGGCCAATTCGCCCCGGACGATGGGACCGAAGAAGGGCGGCCCTCAAGACGCCGGTTTCTCGAAGGGGCGGCGAGAACCTCATCCCCCCGCGATGCTTTCGGGGTGGCGCTGGTTTTGGCGGAGGCGCTGTCCCGTCCGGGTGGTTCAGGGGCGCGGGGCAACCGGGCGGCTCCGGATGAGGAGGCCGCTGCCTGGCGCGGTGAAGTTGGGCGAGATGTGAGGATCGAGGCTTATATAATTGAGCAGAGATGACGGCTTTATAATCACGGCGTTTCTCACGAGAAGGTTGAAGCAGCTTGAAAGGAGGTCGAAGATACGGGCGCGGCAGAAGTAGAGAAGGTCTCGGCACTGGTCCCCCACCTGCTCACCATCCCCCATAAGA
>CAZHAO010000233.1:0-3095 GCA_964530375.1 uncultured Methanotrichaceae archaeon | reverse complement strand
ACTACAAGGATCACGAGATCAACGTCGTTCTGATCGAGGACGAGAACTTCGGCGCGAACCGTCGGCACGCCGACAGGGTCGTCGACCTCCTCGACGAGTACGGGATGGTCTGGGGCTGCATGGCAAGGGCCGACTACCTGCGAAAGAAGATCCCCGAATGGGCCGAGATGAGGATGAGGCCCGACCCGGTCACGGGAAAGAAGCCCCGCCACGTCAAGGGCTTTGCGGGGGCCGCCATCGGGATCGAGAACCTCCACCAGGAGAAGCTCGACGACATCAACAAGAAGGAGGCGACCGAGGACGTCCTGGAGACGGTGCGTCTTCTGCAGAAGTACGGGTTTGGGACCGTCGGCTACTACATGATCGGATTTCCCGATGACACAAAGGAGTCCCTTCGAAAGGACATATCCGACCTTTCAAGCCTCAAGCTCGACATAACCCAGGTCTGCATCATGACGCCGCTCCCCCAGACGAAGCTCTGGGACGAGCTGGAGGAGAACTACGGGATCTTCGAGGAGGACTGGCACAAATTCGACATGAAGCACCTCGTCTGGAACCACCCCCACATTCCTCCAGCAGAGATGGAGGAGATCCTGGGCTGGTCATTGAAGCGGGTCTACAACCGGATGACGCCCCTGCGGACCAGCTTCAGAGTCTGGGCCAACGCCTACCGGTACGCTGGCGTCGCTGGCATGAAGGAGGTGGCCTCTTACGTCTCCCGGGCGAACCGGTTCGACTTCAACCCCGAGAAGCCCTGGTTCTTGGAGCCGGGGGTGAGATGATATCATGAAGGTCCTCCTTCTATCCTCGCCCGTGGTCCAGCCCGACTTCGACCGGATCGCGAGGATCCCTAACTACGGCCTCGTCTCCATCGCCGGGAACGTCGACGACATCGCCGCCGTCTCCGTCGCCGACCTCCACGCGGTGAAGAGGCCGATAAATTACCTAGAAGGGGTTTTGAGGAGCGGCTACGACCTCGTCGGGCTGAGCTGCATGAGCTTTCAGTACCACGCCATGCTCCCCCTGGCCAAGATGGCGAAGGAGAGCGGCGCCGAGACGGTCTTTGGCGGCTACCACCCCACCCTCAACTACGACGAGATCGCCGATGGTGAGGAGGGCAGGCTCGCCGACTACGTCGTCCGGGGTGAAGGGGAGGCGACCTTCCGGGAATTGATCGAGACGATCGACGGTGGCCGCGACCTCGCCGAGGTGAAGGGGCTCTCTTACTGGCGAGGGGATAAGATGGTCCACAACCCCCCAAGGCCCGTTTTAGACGTCTCACAGATCAGGATGCCGAACCGAGACTGTCGGCTGATCACCAAGGGCTTTGCGAGCTTCGGCGTTCCCATCGACTCCGTCGAGACGAGCCGGGGCTGCACCAACGGCTGCAAGTTCTGCTCCATCCAGCAGATGTACGGCCGCTCCTTCCGGAGGTACCCCTTCGATCGAATACTAGACGACATCAGGGACGCCGAGGCCCACGGGGCGAAGTCGATCTTCTTTCCCGACGACAACATCACCCTGGACGTAAAGAGGATGGAGAGGCTCTGCGACGCCATCGTCGAGGCCGGGCTCGACCACATAAAGTACAAGGTCCAGGCGTCGGCCCGGGGGATCGGGTCGAGCAAAAGGCTCGTCGAGAAGATGGCAGAGGCCGGCTTTGACGGGGTATTTCTTGGGATCGAGAACACCAGCAAGGAGAACCTCAACTTCCTCGGCAAGGGGAAGATGTCCGACAACGCCGACAAGGCCGTCGAATACATGCACGCGAGCGACATCATAGTCTCAGCAGGGCTCATCGGCGGAAACCCCGAGGACGACGCCGAGGACCTCTGGTCGAACTTCGAACTGGCTCGAAAACTCAAAGTCGACATACCGATATTCTACATCAGCACCCCCTACCCCAAGACCGAGATGCGAGAGGAGCTTGAGAAGATGGGGCTCATCGCCTGCGACGACTACCGATTCTACGACGGCCTTCACGCGAACCTCAACACCAAGCACCTCACCGCCGAGGAGGTCGCTTACATAACCTGGGAGATGAACGCCCGGTACTACGACCTGGCGTGGTTCCGGTACACCAAGATCAAGAGGCTCTACCCGAAGTGGTTCCTGCGGGAGACCCTGAGGCTCGTTCCCTTCTACGCCAAGAGGAAGCTCGGCCTCCTCTTGAGGCTGAAGACGCCCCGCGACTACTTCAAAGAGGACCTGGAGCGGGGGGAGCTGTGCAAAGGGGTCACTGACGTTTGAAATTAATAGAGGATCATTATTTATAGATATCACTTATCTAAGGAGTACGGCGGCGTTGCAGGCACCGATGGTGCTTACGTCGTAGTTGGCGATCACATAAACCGGCGTCCTCTCCAGGATATGCTGCTGCTTCTCGGCGTTTAGAAACTCAGCCTGAAACTCGGGGGAGACGAAGATCTCCCTGTTCTTCGCGGCGATCCCGCCCGCGATATACAAACCGCCGGTGGCGAGGGTCTCCAGAACGAAGTTCTTCGCGCACCTGCCGTAAAACTTCGCATAGATCCTGAAGGTCTCTTGGCAGAGAGGATCGATCTTTCTGTGCTCTGAGATTTCGGCGGCCTTGTCCCCAGCCTCCTCGATCTCCGAGGTCAGATCCGTCTCTCCTCGCGTTTCCCTCAGAAACTCGTAGATCCCCTCGATCCCCCTGCCCGAGAGGAAATCCTCGTAGCTGGCGGGGGTCTCTCTTCCGCCCCGGATATATTCCGCCAAATCCAGTTCGAGCCGGTCGCGGATCGGAAAGTCCGAGTGCCCCCCCTCGCTGGGAAGGGGAACGTATCTTTTTCCATCGAACGAGAGGATCGCCTTTCCAAGGCCCGTCCCGGCCCCGATGACGGCCCGGGTCTCGCCAAACCCCGGCTCTCCCGCCTTCGCACAGAAGAGGTCGGCTTCTCCGAGGGAGGCGATCCCCCAGCCGATGATCTGGAAGTCGTTTGTTATCCAAAACTCCTCCAAACCGAACTCCCTCTTGACCTCTTCAGCGTCCACCACCCAAGTTAGGTTTGTGGGCTTTATTCGGCTGCAGTCGGTCACTGCTCCCGCGACCCCCACCACGCCCCGGTCCACCT
>CAZHAO010000232.1:0-3121 GCA_964530375.1 uncultured Methanotrichaceae archaeon | reverse complement strand
CCCTTATAAGGACCCCCCCGATGGAGGGGTTGATGGCGTTGAGGATCAGGGCCCTCTTCATACTCTCCTGGCCGACGATGGCGGCGAAGGGGTAGAGGAGCCGCTTCGACCGAGCCAGGGAGAGGGCGAAGGCCCCCGGCCTTTCGTCTGCAGGGCCGGGCCCCGTCGTCGATCTCCTCCGATCCCGCCCGGCCGCGGATCTTTTGCCGATCGAAGGTGCCGACTTTTCTTCAGGAGGGGCCGACCTTGAACCTGCGGCCTTTCCAGAACCTCTTTCAGACGTCCTCTCTTCGGCCGTTTCGATGGAAGATCTCCTTTCCCTTATGACGCCAGTTATCCGCAAAGCCAACACCTCAATAGTACCTGAGCATTATCGCCGAGAGCAGGGTTACGATGAGCAACAAAAGCCCCAAGAAGAAGAGGCCGAAGAGGGGGTTCAAGTTGAGCCTCCTCTTTTTTGTCGAGAGGAGGTTGAGATAGACGAAGGAGATGCTCATCGTCGCAAAGAAGACGATCGCCGAGACCAGGATCACCGACCCCGCCACGATGACGTACTCCGCCGTCCAGGTGTAGCTGGTGGCATATAAGAGGTCTAAAAAGAAGTCCTTGCCGTTCCTCTCGTAGGCGGAGGTGACCCAGAGCATGGTGTAGGCTATCTCCGCCGCCCCGATGACCGCCGAGGTGACGGCGATGCCGAGGAGGGTGAAGATCGAGCCGACATCCGAGACCGATACGTCTATCTCCCATTCTCTCTCCAATCGAGCTCACCAGCAGAGGATATGTCGAGGTGGATTAAAAGGGTTTAGATGGTCCCCTCGATTTGACCATATCAGATTTTATCTCAGGAGGCTCCGATGCCTCCGGCTCACCTCAATGAACCCGGGGCCGCTGGGGGCCAAAAACATCAAATATAATACTGTCTCTATTTACATATGTCTTCGCCATCAGGATAGCCTTAAATCGATCAAAGCCCATCATCAGCTAAGGTGTGAGACGTGAAAGAGATTCAGCTCAAGGTGGCCAAGGCCTACCCCAACGACTCGGCCCGGGGCATCGCAAGGCTCGACCCCAACGCCCTCCTCACCCTGCGCCTCTCGCCCGGTGACATCATCGAGATCGAGGGGAGGAGGACCTCCGCGGCCAAGGTCTGGCGCGCCGACCGGCAGGACTGGAGCCAGGACTACATCAGGATAGACGGCTTCATTCGGCACAACGTCGGGGCGAGCATAGGAGATCGGGTCAAGATCAGGAAGGCGAATGAGGCTGAAGCCCTCAGGGTCGTCCTCTCTCCCCCTTCCGCGGCTCACACCTACTACGGCGAGGACGCCGCCGAGCAGATCAAGAGGCAGACCCTGAAGCGGCCCATCGTCCGGGGCGACATACTCCCCATCATGAGCACTTCGGGCCACCCCTTCATAGGCCGGATGGAGGCGGTGCCCTTGGTGGTGGCGGACACCGACCCCGAGGGGGTGGTGGTGATCACCGAGAGGACCGAGGTCTCCCTCCTCGACCGGCCCGTCAAGGGCTTCGGCTCGGTGAAGGGGACGGGGATCACCTACGAAGACGTGGGCGGCCTCCGAAACGAGGTCCAGCGGGTGCGGGAGATGATCGAGCTTCCCATGAAGCACCCCGAGGTCTTCACTAGGCTAGGGATAGAGCCCCCCAAGGGCGTCCTCCTCCACGGCTCCCCGGGGACGGGAAAGACCCTCATCGCGAAGGCCGTGGCCAACGAGACGAACGCCAACTTCTTCTCCATCGCCGGCCCCGAGGTGATGTCCAAGTACTACGGCGAGTCTGAGCAGAGGCTTCGGGAGATCTTCGAGGAGGCGAACAGGAACACCCCCTCGATCATCTTCATCGACGAGCTCGACTCCATCGCCCCCAAGAGGGGCGAGGTGACCGGCGAGGTGGAGCGTCGGGTAGTCGCCCAGCTCCTCGCCATGATGGACGGCCTCAAGGAGAGGGGACAGGTGGTGGTGATCGGGGCCACCAACAGGATCGACGCCATCGACCCGGCTCTGAGGCGGCCGGGGAGGTTCGACCGGGAGATCGAGATCGGCGTTCCCGATAGGGTCGATCGGATGGAGATCCTTCAGATCCACGTGCGGAACATGCCCATCGACGAGTCGGTGAACCTCGACGACCTCGCCGACAGGACCAACGGCTTCGTCGGAGCCGACATATCCGCCCTCTGCAAGGAGGCGGCGATGAAGGTCCTCCGAAGACACCTCCCCGACATCTCCTTCGACGGAGACATCCCCCAGGAGGTCTTAGAAGAGATGTCGGTGACGGCCTCGGACTTCGAGAACGCCCTCGAGGAGGTCGAGCCCTCCGCCATGAGGGAGGTCCTGGTGGAGATCTCCGACGTCAGCTGGAAGGACGTCGGCGGGATCGGGACCCTCCGGCAGGAGATCGTCGAGTCGGTGGAGTGGCCTTTAAAGCGGCCCGCCAAGTTCGAAGAGATGGGGATCAGGCCCCCGAGAGGCGTCCTCCTCTACGGCCCGCCGGGAACGGGAAAGACCCTCATCGCGCGGGCCGTCGCAAAAGAGACGAAGGCGAACTTCATATCGGTCAAGGGGCCCCAGCTCCTATCGAAGTGGGTTGGAGAGTCGGAGAAGGCGGTGAGGGAGGTATTCAAGAAGGCGAGACAGGTCTCGCCAGCTGTCGTATTCTTCGACGAGCTCGATGCCATAGCCCCCATGAGGGGGATGGAAGAGGGGCACAGGACCAGCGAGCGGGTGGTAAACCAGCTTCTGGCGGAGCTGGACGGCCTTGAGACCCTCAAGGACGTGGTGGTGATCGCGGCGACGAACAGGCCCGACATCATCGATCCCGCCCTCCTCAGGTCCGGCAGGTTCGACAGGCTCTTATTCGTCGGCCCCCCCGATCGGGCGGGAAGGCTTGAGATCCTCAGGATCCACACAAGAAAGACGCCGAACGGCGACGACGTCAGCCTGGAGGAGCTGGCGGAGCTGACGGAGAGCTACGTGGGATCGGACCTCGAGTCCCTCTGCAGAGAGGCGGTGATGCTGGCCCTGAGGGAGGACCCGGAGGCCGAAGAGGTGGAGATGAGACACTACCGGGAGGCTCTGAAGAGGGTGAGGCCCAGCTTCGAGGAGAA
>CAZHAO010000231.1:1928-3122 GCA_964530375.1 uncultured Methanotrichaceae archaeon | reverse complement strand
GCTGGAGGCGTTGACGAGAACGCTCAAAACTGCCCTCGCCGCCTTCTGGGGGTACTTGCCGGCGTCCCAGCCCACGAGGCCCCGCCGATGGGGCACCTTCTTGTTGTGCCGCCTGAAGGGGACGGGCCTCTTTTTGGCTATCACTTCTTCGAGGTACTCCTTCGCGGCCTCGGCCTTCATTCCCCGGATGGCGTTGCAGATCTCCAGAGCGTGCTTGGGCGAGATGTGATGTTCTGTGCCCATGGCCCTGGACGATCGCTCCTTCTTTTCAGGGGTGATGGAATAATTCAGTCGTCCCATATCTGCCACCTCACTTCAACGGAACGAACTTGCTCGATCGGGTGGCGCCCACGCCGGCGCTGCCGTGAGTGACCCTCGCCCTGGTCAGGGAGTACTCGCCGAGGTAGTGGCCGACCATCTCCGGAATGATCTCGACCCGGTTGAAGGTCTTGCCGTTGTAAATCTCGACCGTCTTTCCCACCATCTCGGGAAGGACTATCATGTCCCGAAGGTGGGTCCTCACCACGTCCCGGTCCTTGACCCGCGAGAGGAGCCTTCTGTGATCTTTGGTCAGCCCCCTCTTCAGCCTTCTTCGCTGCCTTGAGGGGAGAAGGGCCATCATCTCGTCCATGTTGAGCTTCTTCAGCTCCTCGACCTTGAGGCCGCGGTAGGTGAACTCCTCTTTCCTCTTCGGAAGCCTTGATCCTGATTTCCTCGCCAAAACAATCCCTCTTTAACGCTTTCCGGTCCTTCGCGCCGCAATGGACCCGACCTTACGACCGGGGGGCGTGTTCCTGCTGACGGTCTTGGGCCTTCCTGGATGCTGCCATCCGCCGCCACCGAAGGGGTGGTCCACCACGTTCATGGCCACGCCTCTGACCCTGGGATACTTGCCAGCCTTGGACTTCATCTTGTGATATTTTTTTCCTGCCTTTACGAAGGGCTTGTCGGTCCTGCCGCCGCCAGCGACGACCCCTATAGTCGCCATGCAATGGGGGCTCAGCCACTTCATCTCTCCGCTGGGGAGCTGGACGACGGTCTTTCCTACGTCGTGGGCTATGAGGATGCCGTAGACCCCGCTGGACCGGGCGAACTGGCCGCCGGACTTCGGGCTCGACTCGATGTTGCAGATGGGGATCCCCTCGGGGATCTCCGCCAGGGGGAGGGAGTTTCCCGGCTTGATCTCGGCGGAGG
>CAZHAO010000231.1:0-1918 GCA_964530375.1 uncultured Methanotrichaceae archaeon | reverse complement strand
CCTCTCCTCATCGTCGTCGAGGACGACTCTGGCCACGGGGGCGGACCGGGCCGGATCGTGGACTATCTCCGTAACAAGGCCTTTTACTGTCTCGTCGCCGTCCACCTTCACGTGCTTCAGCTCCGCCCTGAACTTGTGGGAGGGAGCCCGGTAAGTAGGAGTTCCTCGACCTCGGTTCTGTTGTATTAATCTGTGCCCCATAACCTCACCTCACAGTAGTCCCAGCGTGGTGGCCAGCTCGTTGGCGCTGCCGTCGCCGGCCAGCTTCACCGTCGCTTTCTTCTCGCCCTTGGAGGTGATCATCGTCCTGATCGAGATCACTTCGACGTCGTAGAGCTCTTCAAGCTCCTTTTTGATCTCCGTCTTGTTGGCGCCGATCTCCACCAGAAACTCCATGGTGTTGTCGGAGTCGATCATGTTCGTGACCTTCTCCGTGATGAACGGACTCTTAATGACCATAGGTCTCACCCAGCCATTTCAGAGATGATTCGGTCCATACGGTGAGCCGTCCGGCCTGGGTTCCGGGAGCGAGCAGCTCCGCGTTCAGCCTCTCCACCGTGGTGATGTCGACGCCCGGAAGGTTTCTTGCGGCCCTTATCAGCCCGCCCTCTTTGCCCGCCACTATCAGCAGGCTCTTGGGCTGCTTGTACCTTCGACCTCGCATCTTGCCTCGGCCCGCCCGGACCGTTCTGCCGCTTTTCGCCCTCAGAACGTCTTCCCAGAGGCCGCAGGCCGCGAGGAACTTTCGGACCTCGTTCGTCTTCTCGACGGATTCCAGGTCGTCTTTGGCGACGACTACGGGCTCGCCGGAGAATACGTGGTCTCTCGCCCGGACGAGATCGGCGTTCGCGGTGGCGGCTATCGCCGAACGGATCGCCTTTCTCCGCTCCTTGGCGTTCACCTTCTCGGTTCTGTCCGCCTCGGGCTTTGGTGGGTGGGCTCTTCGGCCGCCCTTGGCCTGGGGGACTCGAGCAGCTCGCCTCCCGTTTATTATCCTTGGAACTCGCGAGGCGCCGCGGCCCGTTCCCCAGGAGGTGGCAGAGGTCTTGAGGCCCGCGAGGCTGCTGGGACCGTAGGGCTGGAGCCTGTTGGCCTGGGCCGCCAGAACCGCCCTCTTTATGAGGTCTGGTCGAAACTCCTCGTCGAAGACTTTTGGAAGGTCAACCTCGCCGACCTCGCTTCCTGATAGATCGATAACCTTAGCCTTCATCACAATCCCTGCTTCGAGTCTGTGCTGACGTAGAGGACCTGGGGCGTCTTGGCCGCGCCGTCCTTGGGTCTGACAGCGTTTCTCATCCTGACCAGCCTCTTCGCTGGGCCGGGGACGCTGCCGCTGATGATGGCGTACTCGCCCCGAACGACGCCGTATTCCGGAAATCCGCCGTCGGGCGTGATCTCGCTGCCGTCGGACCCCATGGCCAGGATTCTCTTGTTGTACTCGGTTCTCTGGTGGTAGCCCATCTGGCCCAGGAGAGGGACAGTCCACCTCACGTGGTGGGGGTTCCAGGGGCCGAGGTTGCCTATGTGGCGGCGCTTCCCGCCCCGGGAGTGTTTCCTCTTCTGGAGGTTTATGCCCCAGCGCTTGACGGGACCCTGAACTCCCTTCCCTTTGGTGATGGCGGAGACGTCGATGATCGATCCGGTGGCGAAGACGCTGGATATAGGCACCGAGGAGCCGAGGAGGCCTTTTGCCAGCTCGAACTGGTCCTCTATGCTGCTGCCGTTCAACTGGATCTCCATCAGGTCGGGGTTCTTCTTGGGAACGCCCGTCAGAAGCTTGGGGTTGGTATAAGCGATCAGACGCAGCTCAGCCATCTTGTCAATTTGAGCCCCGATATCGTCGAGGGGCGTGCCCCTATTGTTCTTGGGGACGGTGATCGACCTTGCGAGGTACGGGTCCAGCTTCTCTGACCAAGCC
>CAZHAO010000230.1:0-3123 GCA_964530375.1 uncultured Methanotrichaceae archaeon | reverse complement strand
GCTTCAACTGGACCTCCCCTATATATCCTCGATATATTATTCCCTCAGAAACTACTTAAAGATAAAAGTCGATGGATACCCGATGGATCAGCTCGTCGTCCTCCAGGAGATATTCGAGTCCTACATGAGGGGCGGATTTTCCCGCGCCATCGATCCAAAATCTATCAGCGGCGATTGTGCAAACCTGGTGGCCGCCCTCCTGGAGAGCTTCGAAGAGGGACAGATCGACGAGAAGATCTGCCACAAGCTCTTGAACTGTCTCTCCGACATCTACGACATCAAAAGGCTGGGGGACATCTGCAGGCTGGCGGGCCATCTGGGAATCGCCGCCCGATGCTACAACAAGGCCCTCAACCAAGCCTCTGACCAGCACCTGAGATTCGTCCTCCTCAGCAACCTCGGCCAGGTCCACGCCCGGCAGGGCTACCTCGGCCGGGCCCTTCACTACTACGAGCGGGCCGCCGAGGGCTTCTCCGCCCTCGGGGACGTCGGCAGCCTAGCCCACGTCCTCGGCAACATGGCGTCGGCCTATCGGAGCGGCCAGGATTATGATAAGGCCCTCGAAAGCTGTAAGAAGAGCCTCGATATCTTCAAAGACCTCGACGACGAGTTCGGCGTCGCCCAGATGACCGGCAGCCTCGGCCGGATCTACGCCGAGACCGGCGACTTCGACCTCGCCCTCCAGCACTACGAGAAGAGCCTGGCGGAGTTCGAGGGGCTCGGCGACCAGAGGCAGGTGGCCTGGCTCCTCAACCGGATGGGAAGGGTCAGCGCCGATGGAGGCGATGCGGACGGAGCCATCGGCTACTACCACAAGAGCATGGAGATCTTCGAGGCGATCGGCCAGAACCATAACGCTGGGGTGGTCCTATCGAATCTGGGCCGGCTATACCTGGACCGGGGCGACTACGATCTCGCCGCCGACCATCTCGAGACGAGCCTGGACCTGATCAGAAAGAACATGCAGCCGGTCCGCGCCAACGCCGCCAGCTGGCTCTCTTTCGTCCTGCGGGTTCAGGGTCGGGACCTTCACCAGAAGGCCCTCCAGGGGGAGGGGGGCGATCGGGATGCCGAAGAGATCTTCACCGAAGCGTCCACCATCTACGCCGCCGCCTCCGAACGCCTCTTCGAGCTCGCTCGAACCCCGGGGGTGGGCCATCCCGAACTGGAGATCGAGGCCGGGGTCGCACGGTTCGCCTCAGCCTTCGTCATCCTGGAGATGGAGGCGGAGCCGGAGAGGGCGATCAAGCTGGCCGAAGAGGGGGTCGGCGCCCTCAACTCCGCCCTCTCGAAGGCCGAGGACGACTCGGAGAGCCCCCTCGTCGAGGCGCTGCGTCGGAGCATGATGGGGATGAAGGAGACCTGGCGGCTCTCCCTGATCAGGGATGAGCCCTGGAAGCTCTCCGACGTCGTCGCCGACGCCGCCGAGCACTTCTCTCAGGCGGTCCTCCAGCTCAGCTCCGCCAGCCGGGGCTGCCAGGAGGCATGTGGCCACCTCCTCCCCGCCTTCAAGACCCTGGGGCGGTTCATGACGGCGAAGCTGAAGGACGAACCTTCGTCGGACCTGGCGGAGACGATGGCTTACCTCAAACGGGCCGAGAGCGGCTTCGAGATGGCGGCGCCGGAGCTGGGGATGATAAACCCCTTCCAGATCCGAGAGGCCCGCATGATGGCCAAGAGGCTCGAGGAGATCTCAAGTTCAGGAACAGAAAGCCGCCTTCTCCTGGAGACCTATCAGAGGGCGCTCCTCCTCATGGGCAGGGTTCTGACCAGGGCGGCCCTGACGGAGGCGGCCAGGCTTGAGCTCGTCAAGACCTGGAACGAGTCCATGAACATGATGGAAGAGGAGCCGGGGAGGTTAAAGCCCCGGAAAGAGACCTCGCCGAGAGCATCGATGGAGGACGAGTCCATCTACGCTCAGGAGCTGATCCAGGAGTATGAGGAGCTTCGAGAGAAGAGGGCCGAATCGAGATCTCCGCTGATCCGCCCCGTCGAGGAGGTCCTCTCCCCCATCGAAGGAGATCGAGCCGTCGAGGCCTCAGAAACCTTCGCTCATTCCGGGACGCAGGGACCCGAAGCCTTCGGCGAGATCTCCCCCTCTCTCTCCGAGACCCCAGCTCTTCCCGAATCTGGGGACGACACCCCGGCGGCGGGGGGCTGCGGCGATTTCGCGTTCGCCGGCGAGCATCGGAGGCCCATTTTGAAATCGGCGTCGAGGTTCGTCTCGGGCCTGGTGGAGGATCTGGGCCGCCTCGCCCCTGGGAGGGCCGAGTTCAAGACTCCCCGGCTGCAGAGACAGTCCCCCAAGGCCGTGCTGCAGTTTCTCGCCTTTAGAGGTTTTCGGCTCTTTTTGGCCCTGGTCCTCCTTTACCTGATCGTCGACCTGACCCACTACTTCATATAGCTCCGTAACAGAGGAAAGGCTCGATCTCGTCGACCGTCCCTTTTGCCGATCGAACCGTCCCCCGAAGCATGAAGAAACGAAGGCTGGAAATGATCCTGGAACGGCTGGAGGGCTTCTCCGCCCCCGACCCCAGGCTTGAACAGTACACCACCCCCGCAGGAATCGCCTCAGAGCTCCTCTATTCGGCCCTGATGCGGGGAGACCTGGAGGGGACCGTCTGCGACCTCGGCTGCGGGACGGGGGTCCTCGCCATAGGGGCAGCCCTCCTGGGGGCGAGATCCGTGGGCGTCGAGCTGGACGCCGCCGCCCTCAAGATCGCAAAAGAGAACGCCCGCCGCCTCGGCGTCGAGGTGGAGTTCGTTAGAGGAGACGCCACCTCCATCGGCCTCAAGAACGTCTCGACGGTGGTGATGAACCCCCCCTTCGGGGCCCAGAAAGGGAGCGGGGGCGATCGGGCCTTCCTCCGAAAGGCGACGGAGATCGGCGGGGTCGTCTACTCGATCCACAACGCTGGAAGCGAAGGGTTCATTAGACGGTTCGTAGAACCCTGTAATGTCGAAGAGGTCCAAAGGATCGCCTTCCCCCTGAAGAGGTCCTTCAAATTTCACAGCAAAGACGTCGAGACGATAGAGGTCGAGCTATATCGGATATTTTGCAGGTGAACTAAAAGATGCAATGCAATTTTGTAATTCCCGGTGACGTCGTCGGCACTGCAGAGG
>CAZHAO010000229.1:0-3144 GCA_964530375.1 uncultured Methanotrichaceae archaeon | reverse complement strand
AATCGAAATTCTCGAGGAAAGATCTATATATTAAACAACCAAACAAAAACCCCAGAGCATGGACTCAAAGAACCGGTTCTTATGGATCTCGGCGGCGATCTTGGCCTTTGCGGGAGTGGGGGTCGTTTACGTCACCAAGGACTTCATAACCACGATACTTTTGAGCTTCTTCTTCGCCTACGTCCTCCACCCGGTTCATTCGCGCCTCGTCGGCCTCACCGGCAAAAAGCGGATCTCCGCCCTCCTCTCGATATCGATCATCTTTCTCGTCTTCCTGGTATTCGTCTTGAGCGTCGTCAACGCCCTGGCGACGGAGGTCTCAAACCTCTCCCTCTCCCAGGGGTCGATCAACGAGACCGCCAACAGGTTCGCCGACGAGACCGCTGGGAGCTTCTTCGACTGGACGAGGACCTTCGCTGAGGATCGAGCCCCAGAGGTGATAGCCCCTTACGTCGGCGACCTCCTCGACCAGGCGGATGAGCAGATCGAATCGATCCTCGCTGCTCCCGCGAGCCTCCTCGTCCCCGAGGTCGTCCCCAGGGTAGCCAGGGCCGTCACAGGCCTTGCGGACTGGATCGCCAAAAACTTGCCGATCCTGATGGCCCAGTTCGGCGTCGCCATCCTCCTCACCTACTACCTCCTCGTCGACGGGGTCGGGTCCGCTGAGGAGTTTCTCCGGCTCATGCCCGAGAGGCCGACGGTCCGCCGTTTCCTTCTGGAGCTGACCTCCATCTACAACAGCCTCTTCAACGTCTACCTGATAAACAGCCTTCTGACGGGGCTGATCGCCGCCTTCGTTTACCTCCTCATCGGCGTCCCTTACCCCTTCCTCTGGGGGATGGTCACAGCCCTCTTCGCCCTGGTGCCCCTCATCGGCACTAGCGGAGTCTATGTCCCGATAGCCCTCTACTACCTGCTGGTCCAGGACTACTTCCGGGTGGCAGCCCTCCTGATCTTGGGGACGGTCTTTCTGAACCTCTTCCCTGAGAACATCCTGCGACCGGCTCTCGCCAAGGCAGGGGCTGCGATCCATCCGGCGGTGACCCTCCTCGCCTTCGCAGCGCCGATATTCGCCATCGGGGTGATGGGGGTGATCGTGGGCCCCGCCCTCTACGGATTCGTCCTGGCGGCTTACAGGACCCGCCTCTCCATGATGGAAGATGAAGCCGGGGTCGTGGCAGCCGGACCGGGGGGGCAAAAGACGGCTCCGACCGGCCACCCCGGAGGGCTTTGCCGCCTCTGCCGAAGGATCAGAGGTCTCGTCTCATGGCTTACGAGAGGTCGCCTCTGAATTTTCGAAGCCGTTTTCGTCACCTTTAAGGCCTTTGCGCCCCATGTAATATTTCAAGAGGTGAACGGACGACGAGATGACGGATAAAGCCGGAGAGGGCGAGGGATCGACCGCATCGCCGAGCCTCCTCACCGATAGGCAGGTGTCGGTCCTGAGGCTGAGGCGAAAGGGGATGTCCCAGCAGGAGGTGGCGGAGCTTCTGGGGACGACCAGGTCCAACGTCAGCATCCTCGAGAAGAGGGCCCTCCAGAACGTGGCCCGGGC
The DNA here is from genome assembly GCA_964530375.1 of uncultured Methanotrichaceae archaeon. Taxonomy (GTDB): domain Archaea; phylum Halobacteriota; class Methanosarcinia; order Methanotrichales; family Methanotrichaceae; genus Methanocrinis. The sequence continues at coordinate 1,589 of CAZHAO010000229.1, read as the reverse complement.
CAGGACCACATTGAAGGAGTGGGCGATGATCCAGGCCCCGGTATCTCTGACGGCGCCCGCCGGAACCGACGTCTTCGACGTTCCCGCCCTTGTCTTTTCGGAGGCGGACAGGGCCGGGATCAAGCTTGAGATCGGATCCTTGGACATCGTCGTCCAGATCAAGACCAAAGCTCCAGAGACCCTCAAGAAGAGGATGATCCTCCGGGACCTCGAAATCGCCGTCACCGAGGACGGTCAGTTCCTCGTCCAGGAGGCAGCGCCTTAATGAATCTGACCTCGATGAACCTGATTATTTTAAGGAGTTTGAGATAAATATGGCCCGGACCCTTTCGAAAAAGGACATCGAAATGCTGAAGAAGCTCGCCCCGGAGTGCGCCGACATCACCTGTTCAGGCTCCGGGTTTGATTACCAGTCGATCCTCCCGCCCGTCTCAAACCACTTCGCCTTCGACGATGACGACTTCGAGGAGAGGCTGAATCGGCTCGACATCTTCGAATTGAGGTATCTCGCGGAGGTGATCCTCGACGGTTCCGAGAGCCTCGGATGCGTCCAGCCCGAGCACGCCTATATCCTGGTGAGGCTTCTCTCGGAGCGGGTCTCCGAGGATGTGGGCGAGAATGTGAGGCTCCTTTACGAGGCCGCGGGGGAGCGTTGCCGCTGATCTCTCGTCGTGTGGTCGCCCCATGCACGGCGCCCCAGAACAGCACCGGAAGGCTGGCACGGCTCGTCGTCGAGGCATTGGATGGTTCGGTCCACCTTCCTCGATGAGGTAAAGGTCGACGAGGAGGCGGAGGATCTCCTCATCGTGGAGAAGCTCGCCAGGAGGTCCACCCTACGACCTTTCTGAGATCGTCGTCCTCCCGATAGTCGTCGGGGACGAGGGCTACCTGGTTTGGACATCCGATTCGGTGAGAAGAGGGCCCAGCGCCAGCTCCTGCGATGCGAACCCTGAAGACGGGATAGATGGTTTGGCCCATCAGGCCGACCTGAGAAGCTCTGCCGCCTCCGCCAGCTCTTCATCGTCCTTCAGCTTCGCCAGCCCCGATGTCGCCTCCTGGAATACCTCCAGGGCGTTGAAGAACCTGTCCAGGACGTCGCCGCCGTAGGTGGGCACCACGAAGATGTGGGTGTGGGGGATCCTCCGGCCCCTCGCGTATATCGCCACAAAGTCGGGGGAAAACGCCTTCATGATCTTCTGGGAGACTGCCCTTGCCACCCGAAATAGGCTTTCGACCTCCTCCTCGGTCAGGTCGTGCCACCAGGGGACGTGTCTTTTGGGTATGACGAGGCAGTGCCCCTTGGAGAAGGGGTTTATGTCCAGGATCGCGAGAGACAGGTCGTCCTCGAATATCCGGTGGGCCTTCGCCCTCCCGGCAACAATTTCGCAGAATATGCAGCTCTTCTCCTTTTTCGAATCCAAGAAAACTCCTCCGACAAAACTAAAACCCCCTTTGAGATGCGCCTCGATATAAATTTCCCTCTACGATCTCCTTTTCCGAATTAGGAGTCGCTCCTTTCGTCTCCAGATCCTTGAGCATCTCATAGATACATCGAAACTTTGGCGGCATCTTTTCGTCTTCATTTCTAG
>CAZHAO010000228.1:0-3180 GCA_964530375.1 uncultured Methanotrichaceae archaeon | reverse complement strand
GCATCAGGCAGACTGAATAGCGACGATTCGCCTCCGGGCGGCGGTCAAGTTGTCAATAATCAGCCTTATATATGATATGTGCTATCAAATAGCTCTGAAGGTTTGGGATGCGAAATATGCGGATACCGTCTGAAATCCACGACTTCTTCGGGGTGGAAGAGGGCCAGACGCTTCTGATCAAGGGGATGCCGGGGACCGGCAAGACGACCCTGGCCCTGGAGATAATGAGCTCCGTCTCTTCTAAGATGAACGGGATGTACATCTCCACCCGGATTAACCCTCTCCGATTATACGGGATGTTTCCCTGGATCGACGAGATCATCCCCCCAAAAAACGTAGTAAACGCCACCCAAAAGATGCTCCTTGACGGCCTCAAAAACGTCGGCCAGGAGGGCTCCAGCTACGAGGTGGTCCTCGACTTCTTCAAGACCTTCTTGGACCAGGCCGAGGAGATGGACGACCCCATGATCGTCATCGACAGCTGGGATGCCGTCATAAACTACGCGGCCCACATCCTCGGAGAGGCTCAGCACAGCCTTGAGCAGAACATCTGCGAGTTCGCCCGGGACATGGGAATTCACTTGATATTCGTCAGCGAGTCGGCGGATCTCTTGCCCCTCGACTACATCGTAGACGGCGTCGTGACCCTGAGGAACGTCAGGATGACGGCCCCTCTATCCGGCGAAAACCGTCCTGAGGTGATGACGACGAGGTACGCAAGAGAGATCAAGCTCGACAAGTTGAGGGGTGTGGAGATCAAACAGAAGATGTACACCTGCACCCTCCACGGCGGAAGGTTCTGCTACTTCGAGCCTTCAGTCGAAAATATATCTCCAAAGATCAGCATAGTAGGCGACGGGGACAGGATATCCGACCCCTCCGACGACTCCATCTCCACGGGGATCATCGACTTCGACAAGATCACCGGCGGCCTTGGGTTCGGGTCCTGCAACGTCCTTGAGATCGATCACGGCGTCGGCAAGAGGTACTACCAGGTGCTGACGGCTCTCGCCTCGAACTCCATCAAGAACGGAAGAGCGGTCCACATCGTTCCCAGCATCGGCTACCAGCTCACTCCAAGAGACGTCTTCGTCCCCTCCAACGTGATGGTGCTGGAGGCTGGAGGCGACAGGGACCAGTGGTACGAGACCCTCTTCGAGAACTGGGACGCCCTGAGGGGGAGGACAGGCCAGCCGATCCTCAACATCTTAGGGCTCGACTCGATGGAGTTCGCCTTCGGATACGAGAGGATGCTCAACGCCACCAGCCGGATGTTTCAAAAGTGGAAGGAGACGAGCGACGTCAACGTGGTGGTGGTGAAGTCCGGCCAGAAGAGCATCAGGATGACCTCCCACATAGCCGACACCTACTTCGTCATCAAGGAGCTGAACGGTGGAATCTGCGTCTACGGCCTGATACCCCGGACTGAGCCCCACTACATGGTCTGGGACGAGAAAAACAACATCAAGCTGGTCCCCATCGTTTGATTGATGTCCATCTCTTCTGTAGCTATCGATATTACACCCAGCGGTCGCCCTCCGCCCCCATCTCCTTCTTCCAGATGGGTGCTCGTCTCTTTATCTCGTCGATGACGTGCTCGCACCCCTGAAAGGCGGCGTGCCTGGAGGCTGCGGTGCAGACTATCAGGACGATATCGTCCCCCACCGAGAGGGCGCCGACCCTGTGGATCACGTCGACGGATTTGAGATCGAAGATCTCCATCGCCTCATCCCGGATCTTCTCCAGCTCTTCAAGGGCCACCTCCCGATAGGCCTCCACCTCCATCCCCGAGATCCCGTCATCCCTGACGGTGCCCAAAAACGATACGAGGGCCCCAGCGTCGGGCCGCTTCGCCCTCGTCACCACCTCTTCGATGGAGAATTCGTCCTCAGAGATCTCGATCAAGCCTCCAGCCTCCCGGTTCACCCGCCCGAGAAGGGCGGGAGGAGGGCCACCTCGTCGCCCTCTTCAAGAGCCGTCTTCGAAAGATCGGAGGGGTCAACACCCTTCCTGTTCCTGAGGACTGTTATCCCGCCGCTGACGGTCCCGAAACCCTCAAGCTCTGGGTGTGATGCTGAAATCGATTTCAAGAGGTCGAAAAGGGTGGAGCCCTCTTCCAGGTCGAAGAAGGCCTCCTCGCCCGCGACCTCCCTGAACCTCGCAAAGGCCCTCACCCTCACCCTCATCTCTTCGCCCTCAGCCTCGCGATCTCCTCTTTCCCCTCGATCCGCAGGACGAAGGTCCCGTAACAGGGCTTGGTGTAGGGGAAGATCACCTCGTCGCCCTCGATGCCGACGAGGAGCGGCGGCACCCCGATCAGGTGTACGTTGAAGATCCTGTATCCGGGCGGGACCTCAAAAGTTTCCTTGAAGTTCTTTTTAATGTACTCTCTCGCCTCTTTGAAGGAGCACTGGGATAGGAGGACCTCGTACTTCAACTCCTCGATACAGCTCAATCGATCACCTCGTCTATCATCCTCTTCAGCGGCATGGGGTCATGGACTGCCTTGGCGACCAGCTTTCTGCAGTCGAACTCGACGGTCTTCTCCAGCTCTTCGGCTTCCCTCCCGAATATGAGGACGAAGAGCTCCGCCTTGGAGATGTAGCTCATCGTCCCGGCGTAGGCGATGCCGGCGTCGCTGTGGGCGAAGGCGAAACAGAGGTCGAAGTCGGTCTTTCCCTCCGAGATCGAGGCGATGCACCGGTCGATGTTCATAGTCTCGCCGATGTAGTGGCCCAGGGGGTCTGCGAGCTTCGTCAGCTTGATGGCGGCTCCGGTTCCGGCCACCACCACCTCGTCCCCCCTCTCCCTCAGCCGAAAGGCCAGGTATAGGGCGATGCTGGTCTGGACGGGAACCTCGGGGCAGCCCAGGAGGAGGAGGGACCTCCTCTTACCGGACTTCGTCCCAGGCAGCTCGTCACCAGAACTTTCCATGTCGCACCATATCTCCCGGCACTACTTAAATCTCTCTTACAGCGCCGCAGTCTGGACATCGGGGGTTTCTCTCGATGGAGATCTCGTCGCCCCTGGCACGGAGGCCGTCCCAGATGAGGAGCCTGCCACAAAGAAGATCGCCCCTTCCCGTCAGGTACTTTATCGCCTCTCCTGCCTGGATCGAGCCGATGACGCCGCAGGTGGCGCCCAGGGCGGGGGATGTCTTCTTCGGGGGCGAGCGGGGGA
>CAZHAO010000227.1:0-3192 GCA_964530375.1 uncultured Methanotrichaceae archaeon | reverse complement strand
ATATTAGGCTCAGGGTTGATGGGATGGATCATCAGCAAGATCCGCTCGCGGAAAAAAAGAGCCAAGACCTCTTAAAAATTGCCTATATTCGAGGGCCTCTCAGAAGTCGAGACCCGGTCGTTGCTCCTGTCGTACAGATCGAACAGCACCTCCATCAATCGGTCCGTCAGATCGTCGAGGCCTCCGGGATCTGTGATGGCGATCTGATCTTCGGATGAGATTATGGTGGAGTTGGAGGACCGCTCGCCCCAAAACCCAATACGCGCCAAGGGATCCGTCGCCGACCCCCCGGAGCATCGAAACACTTTTTATCTATATCGACAGTATTGAACGATTAAGTCGGCCATATCGCGAATTCGACGTGGCAGCAGAAGAAGAGGTCCGATCTTGCGATGGGATCGCCAGATAGATCGAGATTTGAGAGGAGGTTGAAGAGGGTGATAGGACGCAGAATGGCCCTGATGGCCTTGGTCATCGCATTGCTGGCTACAGCGGCATCGGCACGGTTCGAGGGGGTTAGATCCCCCGGGAGCTATTACGGCGGGACAGTGGGCGGGGAGAGGTTCGGTTTCGTCGAGGGACCGACGATGAGATACGGCGGCTATTTCGGAGGCGCCGCTTACTCCAGCAGCCTCGATAGATGGGTCTCCATCGGCGGCGAGGCGGGGGCCGAGATCGACATCAGCGAGATAGTGAAGGCCCATCAGGAGCGTTTCAACCTGGCGAGAAGCGTATTTGGCTTCAGAGCTTAACGGTGGTGGATCGGGAAGGTGGCCAAAAAATGATCACGGGAGACGGCCACCCCCACCCTTTCGGGAACATCCCTGAGCTTATCAAGCTTATACAAACCCGTTATAAACTGAGACTCGCGCAGCTGAGGTCAGCCGCGTAAGTCCTAAACGCTCCGGTCCTTTCCGGAACGGGAAATTTATGATTCGAGGATGTACTTCTTCAGCCAGCCGATCTCCTCGTTCACTTTACGGACCTGGTCGGGGTACTTCTCAAGATGATGGGGCTCGCCCTCGAAGAGGATCATCTTCACCTCCGAGCCGCTCCCCTCTTTATACGCCCGGTAGGTCGAGATGGCGCTCGCTGGAACGACGGCGTTGTCCTCCAATCCGTTCAGCATCAGGAGCGGCGTGGTGACGTTCTCGGCATGGAACGCGCCCATGATGGGGATGTACGCCTCAGGATCCTGGAACGGGGTCTCATCAAAGTACATCTTCGTCATCACCGCACCGTTGGTGTTCGAGAACTGAGAGTTTTGGTCGGCCGTCCCCGCGCCGGAAACTGCGGCTTTCAAGCCGTCGTAGGTGGTGATCCATGCCAGGATCAGGACGCCGCCGTTCGACCATCCGGTCGTCCCCATCTTACCCTCGTCGATGATCCCCCGATCAGCCAGATATTCGATCCCCCTCTCGAAGTCCTCGATGGGGAGATCGTAATAATGCCCACCCTCAATCGACTCCGCAAACTCAAAGCCGTAGTTGCTGCTCCCGTGGTAGTTTGCTGAGAGGGTGACAAAGCCGGCGTTCGTTATCAGATGGTAAGGGAACTCCCATGTATCGCGCCAGCCGTCAAAGTCGGTGTAGGTGGGACCGCCGTGGACGACGAAGACCAGCGGATATCGGGTGCCTGGCTCGTAATCGGCCGGATATCTGAGCACACCCTGGACCGTCTCGTTCTGGGCGCCCGTCCACTCGACGACCTCAGACGAGCCCAGCGGCTTATTGAGAAGATCCTCGTTGAGGCTAGTGATCTGCTCAGGGCTGCTGATATTCTTGCCCAAGACCTCGCCCTCATAAATCTGGGGCGGAACCGACGCCGTATTGTAATTGTAGCAGAGGACGGAGCCGTCGTCTGTGCTCTCGAGGGCGAATATGTTCCCCTGGTGCTCACCTGAAAGGAGCGCCATCTCCCAGCCGTCGTCGGTCCGGGTGTACTTTGCAACCTTCGGGTTGGTCCCGTCTGCGAGAAGGGCGTACACCCCGCCGTTGAAGGGCTCCATCTCGACGTCGTCGTTGAAAAGGTCTTTTAGCAGCTTTCGATCCCAGTTCATCGGGACCTCTTCAAGAGCTTTTGTCGCCGGGCGGTAGGCCACGATATCGGACGTGTACCGGACGGGGTAATGGAGGCCGCCGTTCTGCATCCTCTCGACATACACCACGGAGCTGTCAGGAGACCACGCAAACTCGTTTTCGTCCTGATACCCCTCCACCAGCGCCATAAACTCGTCCTCCGCCCCGGTGGCCGTATCGAGGATGACGTACCTGACGGTGGGAGCCTCAAGCCAGGCCTCGGGATATGGAGCCGCCTTATATGCGACGTACCTTCCGTTGGGGGATGGATGATACGAATATATGACGTCGCCATTTGCCGTCAGGGACGTCACATCTCCTTTTTGAACCGAGTACGATTTGAGGATCACGGGGTCTGGGATCGCATCCATGATGACGACGTCGCCCAAAAGCTCCTCGGCCGGTCCCCCCTCCGGGGCACCGGTGAAGGCGAGACGGTCCGTTCCAAGCCATTCAAACCCAGCCAGAAGCTCTTCAGGAACGTCGCTTATTTTATCCTTCGCCAGCGTCGAAAGGTCCTGAATCGTCAGGGTGCTTGCGTTCCCATCCAGGGGCATCGACAGATACGCTATCCGAGACCCGTCCGGCGAAACTGACCAGACCGATACCGACTCGTTGGGGTCCGATAGGGCGACCTCTCTCTTCGTCCCCGTATCGAGCATCCTGAGGGTTCCGTTGTCTTCTGGGGGGAGAAGATCGGACCCTTCGGTGGTAAGATAGACGAGCTTCGTCCCGCCGGCTGTGAGGCGGAAGTGGTGGAGGATCTCCATCTTCAGGATATCGTCGTTTGTCAGCGTTTCCGTGCTTTCTGCCCAGGCTGTCTGAAACGCAAGGCTGCCCGCCATGATGACAGCCACTATCATAAATCCGATCATCTTTACCGAGTATCCCATGGGATCACGCCTCTTTTTGGTGGGGGTCCATTTTCGGAAGGGGCGCTACGCCGTCCCCAGAGGGCCCCATAATCTTATAAAATTTTCATCTTTTTAATGCTATCGGATTTTTTGGTATGAAAACCCCTCGTGATCTCCTGCCCTCCCCCCAACCACCGGCAAAAAGTTATAGTCACAAACCTAACTATTAGAACTTAATTTTCCGTCCAGGAATTTCTCAA
>CAZHAO010000226.1:0-3221 GCA_964530375.1 uncultured Methanotrichaceae archaeon | reverse complement strand
AGCCTCGTCGACGGCCAGTGCCACCTGGCCCTGGTGGCGGGCGACCCCTCCTCCGACGACGCCCTGGTCCGGGTCCACTCCGAATGCCTCACCGGCGACGTCTTCTGGTCGAGGCGGTGCGACTGCGGCGACCAGCTCCACCTGGCCATGAGGCTGATCGCCGAGAACGGGAACGGGGTATTGCTTTACATGCGCCAGGAGGGGAGGGGGATAGGCCTCGCCAACAAGCTCCGGGCCTACGCCCTCCAGGAACGGGGCTACGACACCGTCGAGGCGAACCACCATCTGGGCTACCCGGCCGATTTAAGGGATTATGGCGTCGGGGCCCAGATCCTCGTCGACCTGGGGATCAAAAAGATGAGGCTTTTGACAAATAACCCAAGAAAGATCATCGGCCTGGAGGGGTACGGCCTGGAGGTAGTCGACCGGGTCCCGATCGAGATCCCGCCCAACGACGAAAATAGAAGGTACCTGGAGACGAAGAGGGATAAGCTCCACCACCTCCTCCTCCAGGAAGGTTCGGGATCGGGAAACCTTGACTAGCTCGATCGACGATATCCAGATCTACTCGATCTTCACCTTCTTCCGGGCCGTCACCTCGACCTTGGGGAGGTGGACCTCCAGGACGCCCTCCTTGAGGCTCGCCTTCGCCTCCTCGGCCTTCACCTCGGCCGGCAGGGTGAGGCTCCTCTCAAACCGCGAGATGGTCCTCTCCTTCCGATAGAACTCCTCCTCCTTCTCCTCCTCTTCCGTCTTCCTCTCGGCCTTCACCTCAAGGGAGTTCTCCGTCACCGATATGTCGACGTCCGCCTTATCCATGCCGGGAAGGTCCATCGTCACGATCACCTCCTCTTCGGTCTCCTTGACGTCGGCGAGGGGCTTCAATACGTCTGGAAGCTGGACGGGGGCCTCGGCCATGAAGTCCTCTATCAGCTGGTTCATCCTATCCTGAATCCGTCTGACCTCAGGCATATACCTCGACTCGGGATCGGAGATCCCAAAGTCCTCCATCAGCCGGTTCATCCGCCTCTGGAGGCGCTTGAAGTCGTCTCTTGGAACTAACCCTGTCATGATCCATCACCATTAAGTTTACGCTTTCAGAGCTCAAATATCTTACTATAGATACTCCGCCTGGATCGCGACGACCTCGGTGCTATCTTTCGCGGCAGCATACTCCTCCAGGGGCTCGCGGTTCAGCTCAAGAAAAACGTGACCCCAGGAGAATTTTGCCAGGATCTCCTCGGCCTGGGGCCTCTCTCCCAGGATCACCAGGGCCGCGGCGAACGCCTCGACGGTGGAGAGCTTGAAGGGCTTTCCGAAGTTGACCGGGTTTGCTGCCACCAGGAAGGGGAGAGCCCTCTCGTTCAGCCGCACCTTGCCGAAGACCTCCTCGGCGCGGGCCCAGGAGCAGTCGAGGGCGGCAAGGCCCCTCCCCACCTCGGAGCGATCGGCGGGGGAGAGGGCCCTCTCGGAGAAGGGGCTGAGGACGAGGCGCCCCCGGAGCTGGTGGTAACTCCTGGTGGTCCGGGCGAGGCCGAACCTCTCCAGCTTCTTTCCGGTGCACCTCTTGGGGTCGCACTGGTTTAGCGTGTAGATGAGGAGATCCATGGCCATTATTCTACCGATAATCCTATTAACGTTGTTTGCAACTCTCCGAGCATCAATCCCTTCGCTGAAAAAATGAACTCAGAGGCCATCCCGATGAGCGAGATCTCCAAGGAGTACGACTTCAAGCAGGTTGAAGAGAGGTGGGCGGAAACCTGGGACGAGTCCGTCTACTATTTCGACTGGAACTCCAGCGCGCCCCAGTACATAATCGACACCCCACCGCCTTATCCCACCGGAAACTTCCACATAGGAAACGCCCTCAACTGGTGCTACATCGACTTCGTCGCCCGGTACAAGAGGATGAGGGGCTACAACGTCATGTTCCCCCAGGGCTGGGACTGCCACGGCCTTCCCACCGAGGTGAAGGTGGAGGAGATCCACAAAATCACCAAAAACGAGGTCCCGAGGGAGGAGTTTCGCCGCCTCTGCGAGGAGCTGACGGCCCAAAACATCGCGAAGATGAGGGCGACGATGAGAAGGCTCGGCTTCTCCAACGACTGGTCGAACGAGTACGTGACGATGATGCCGGAGTACTACTCCAAGACCCAGAGGTCCTTCGTCCGGATGTTCGAGATGGGCATGATCTATCGGGAAGATCACCCCGTCAACTGGTGTCCCCGCTGCGGAACTGCCATCGCCTTCGCCGAGGTGGAGTACGACTCCCGGACGACGACCTTAAACTACCTCCGCTTCGGGTCCCCCCTGGGAGACCTGGAGATCGCCACCAGCCGTCCCGAGCTCCTGGCGGCCTGCGTAGCCGTGGCCGTCCACCCCGGGGACGAGAAGAACAGAAAGTACATCGGAACCGAGGTCAGGGTTCCCGTCTTCGACTACTCCGTCCCGGTCATAGCCGACGATGTCGTCGACCCGACCTTCGGGACCGGCGTCGTCATGATCTGCACCTTCGGCGACAAGCAGGACGTCCGATGGTGGGTCGAGCACGAGCTGCCCCTCCGCCAGGCGATCGACCGGGAGGGGAGGATGACGGAGATTGCGGGCAGGTTCGTCGGCCTGAAGATCTCCGAGTGCAAGGACGCCATCGTCGAGGAGATGAGGTCGCTTGGGATCATCCGCAGGCAGGAGCGCCTCGATCAGAACGTCGGCCTCTGCTGGAGGTGCAAGACTCCCATCGAGATCCTCTCCGAGAGGCAGTGGTTTGTGAAGATAAACCCCGACGAGATCATCGAGACATCCGCCGAGATCGAGTGGGTCCCCGAGCACATGGAGACGAGGCTCTTGAACTGGACCGGGACGATGGACTGGGACTGGTGCATATCGCGCCAGAGGATCTTTGCGACCCCCATCCCCGTCTGGTACTGCAAAGCCTGCGGCGAGCCTCTCGTCGCCGAAGAGGAGTGGCTACCCCTCGACCCGAACCGAGAGATGCCGCACGTTCCGTGTCCAAGCTGCGGCTCCGATGAGTTCGAACCCGAGACCGACGTCCTCGACACCTGGATGGACAGCTCGATTTCGGTCCTGAACGTCACCGGCTGGCTCAGCGACCATCCGCCCCGCTACCCGGCCCAGCTCCGCCCCCAGGGCCACGACATCATCAGGACCTGGGCCTTCTACACCATCCTCAGGGCCAAGGCCCTGGTGGGGATGAGGCCCTG
>CAZHAO010000225.1:0-3232 GCA_964530375.1 uncultured Methanotrichaceae archaeon | reverse complement strand
CCCTTTATCCTTGTCATGTCGCTTTTGGTGTTGAAGACCCGGGAGAGGTCGATGACGTCCAGCATCAGCATCTCGTCCTCGAGAAGCGGATAAGCTCTTTCGGGGGAGAAGCCCCTGCCGATCGCCCTGACGGTCTCTGCAAGGCGCATCGCCATGATGGGGTCCTCTCCGGCGACTATCTCCACGGCGCCGGTATCGCTATCGATCACCAGCTCTGCGCCGGTCTTCTCCTCGAGGGTGCTCTTCACCGATCCCGAAGGGCCCACCAGAACCCCTATTCTATCTGCTGGAATCTTGACGTGCAAAATTATCAGTCTCCGCGAAAATGTGTAGCTATAATTGCGACTAAATTATTCCGGCTCGTGAACGTTCCGTCGGATATGTCAGAGATCCTTTCCGGCTCTGATCTTCTCCTTGATCGCCTCCTCCGAGCCGACGGCGTACTTCTTGCCGAAGTGGCGGGCGACGTTCGATATGTCCCTCTCCAGAAAGTCCCGAGCCATGGGGTGTTCTCGGGTCACCGACTGGCCCATGTCGATGATCACCGGCTCTCCTTCGGCGTAGAGGATGTTGAACTCGCTCAGGTCGGCGTGGACCAGGTTAGCCCTGTTGTAGAGAAGAGATACGTAATCTGCGATCTTCTCGAAGGCCCGCTCCGCATCCTCCGGCTCCAGGACGACATCCTTCAGCTGGGGCGCGGGCGCATCCTCGTCCCCCACCATCTCCATGACCAGGATGTTCTCCCTCATGGCGATGGGATGAGGCACCTTCACCCCCACCTCTTCGGCCCTCTTGAGGTTTCTAAACTCCTTCCTCGTCCAGGCGACGATCACAGCCCTTTTCGTCCCCTTGATGCTGCCAAAGCGGGGGTCGCCTTGGAGATAGTTCTGCATCGCCTTGAAGTTGGAAGTATTTATGCGGTAAATCTTGACGGCGAGGTTCTCACCTTCTTCACCCTTGGCGCGAAAGATGTTCGCCTCCTTTCCGGTGCTCACCGCCCCGCCGAGGGAGGCGATGACGCCCTTGCTCGCCAGGGCGTAAAGGTCCATCAGGGCGCGGCGGTCGAAGACCTCGTCATATACCTTCAGGTCGTCAGAATCCTTAATTCGCTCCCGCATCAGGTCGATCTTCGCCTCGAACTCTCTCTCTCTCTTGGGTTCCTCGGTCATGGCTACTGTTTGAGGTACCCTTTCCGCACGAGGTAGTCGACCTGAGGACCGGTATACCTCCATATGACGTCGGCCTTCTCGTCCTGAAACTCCCAGGGGACCACGATGACGACGTCGCCTTCCCGGATCCAGATCCTCTTCTTCATCTTCCCCGGTATCCTCGCCATCCTCTCTTTGCCGTCGAGGCACCTCACCTTCAGCCTGTTGGAGCCGAGGAGGCTCTCTACGTATCCAAAGACCTCTCGATCGTGGGCTCGCGGGAGGCGGACTCGCGTCACGACCTCCGGTCCCTGAGCATTCTTTTTCCTTTTTGTGCTTGCATAATTGGCCAGCGTATCACCTCTAGAGAACGAATCAAGCCTCAAATCCGACGTTCGGAAGCCGATAACCTGAAGTTCATTCAGCTGTGCTAATGGCCGGATATGATAATTAAAGGTTGTGACCAAAAGAGGTGATGGGCCCGACGCGATTCGAACGCGTGATCCCCGCCGTGTGAAGGCGATGTCATAACCACCTAGACCACGGGCCCTCAGCCCTCCCACGACGTAATGCATATTAGTATTTTTCCTCGCCCTCTCTCCCGAGACGACGCCGAGAAGAGTACCTTTTAAATAGTAACTGGTGGAGTTGATGGAGATGGACTTTTGCCGATCGCTCTTCGCCCCCGTCGCCTTCGGGACCCTGAGGGACGCGCTCATCAAGAGGGAGGACCTTTGGGCCGGGGTCCCGGAGCACGTCGCCATCATCCAGGATGGAAACCGGCGGTACGCCAGGAAGAGAGGCGTCCCCAGCTTCGACGGCCATAGCAGGGGCGCCGAGACGACGGAGATGGTGGCCGACTGGTGCCTGGAGCTGGGGATAAAGCACCTCTCCGTCTACACCTTCTCCACCGAGAACTTCGACCGGGACGAGGCCGAGAAGGAGTACCTCTTCGACCTGATCGGGCGGAAGCTCAGGGAGCTGGCAGTCTCGGAGAAGGTTCACAAAAACCGGATCCGGGTGAGGGCCATAGGCAGGATCGGCCTCTTGCCGCCTCGTCTCCAGGAGGCGATCCGGAAGGCGGAGGACGCCACCCGGGACTACGACGGGATGCAGTTCACCCTGGCTCTCGCCTACGGCGGGAGAAGCGAGATCGCCGACGCCGCCCGGTCTCTCGCCCGGGAGGTGAGAGAAGGAAGGCTCAATCCCCGGGAGGTGGATGAGGATGTGGTGGCGGACCACCTCTACCCTCATGAGGGGGGCCCCCTCCCGCAGGTGGACCTGATAATCAGGACCGGCGGCGAGGTCAGGACCTCAAACTTCCTCCCCTGGCAGGCGAACGGGAGCAGCTGTCCCGTCCACTTCTGCGCCCCCTTCTGGCCTGAGTTCAGCCGGGTCGAGTTCTTGAGGGCGATAAGGACCTTCAAGGCCTCTCGGGGACGGCGGGCGGCCTCAAATCAACAGGCTTAACTACCATAACCGTCTATCCGCCATCGTGTCCCGATAGGGTAGTGGATATCCTAGAGGCCTGCGGAGCGAAAGTTCGCGCAGAGAGCCTCAGACCCGGGTTCGAATCCCGGTCGGGACGTAAATTCTGACGGAATGGACGCCTGGTCTTCATGGTTCTGGATAGCCTTGGTGGATCGCTGAGGGGGGCGCTGAAGAAGATAGCCTCCGCCAGCAGGATAGATAAGCAGGTCGTCGACGAGGCGGTCCGGGAGATCCAAAGGGCCCTCCTCCAGGCCGACGTCAACGTCAAGCTGGTGATGAACCTCTCCAACCGGATTCGGGATCGGGCCCTCTCCGAGAAGCCCGCTCCGGGGATGAACCCGCGGGAGCACGTCATCAACATCGTCTACCAGGAGCTCTTGAACCTCGTCGGGAAGAGCTCGCCGGTCACCCTTGAGAAGCAGACGATCATGCTCGTCGGCCTCCAGGGGAGCGGCAAGACCACCACCGCGGCGAAGCTCGCCACCTTCTTTCAGAGGAAGGGCCTCCGCTCAGCGGTCGTATGCGCAGACACCTTTCGGGCGGGAGCCTACGACCAGCTGAAGGCCCTCTGCGAGAAGCAGGGCGTATTCTTC
>CAZHAO010000224.1:0-3255 GCA_964530375.1 uncultured Methanotrichaceae archaeon | reverse complement strand
GCGGGGTGAAAGACGGATCAGACCTGGAACGGCTGGGGGAGCTGGGCCTGGCCGGCGCCCTAGTCGCGACGGCGGTCCACGACGGCAAGATCCCCCTCGATGCGATCAGGAGAGGTTTTTGATACTTTTTCGTATTTGCATTCCTAACCCTCCGTCTACCTCGGATGGCGAAACCACTATCGAGTTTTTTTATAATAGATAATATATTATACCTGTCCTTCTCCTCATCAGGACGTTAAGTTTGAAGTACATTGCGGAATTCTAAGGATTCTTATTCAATTAACTTAATTATAATCATCATGCTTGATAAATATCCTACCCTGACGTTGCAAACAGATCCAACGCCATGCCAGAGATTGCATCTCAGATACGAGGGTGGTTTCTCTCAGTATTACTTGCAGCCGTAAATTAACAGATGCATCAAAAAGGATAAGAGAGAGGCTGAGCACCTCTCGTCCTAAGATGATGGGATTTCTCCGATTTCCAATGTCTTGAGAAGTTTCTCTGTACTTGAACTTGATAGTGATACTACAACAAGGACAAGCGTAGAGTCGTCAGGCATAAAGCAGGCAATATCCGCTTGGTCTTTATACATCTCTGCGGGAGCCTTCCAAGTTTGAACATCTACGGTTCCGCCACTTGAGAGGATTGCCTCATAAGTCCCGCCCCTGCTAATTCTATTGGGGTATGTTGGTATGTATTTCTCAGCACCATTGATCGCGTCCTCAATAGCCTTGGTTACATCAGCAGGACGTGCCCCTTCCGAGAGGTAGGTCGTGATATCTACTACCACAAACTGCTCCTCTTCTCTTTCGACCTTAGTAACTTGATTCAGTTCTGTGCCGGATGCTGACGTCTCCACTGTTGTCCTGAAGGAATTGTATCCTACGTTCCCCCTAAGATTGTCTTTGGAGATTGTAAGAAGGTCGTTCCCGATATAGAAAGAAACATCTCTAACAATCGGTTCTGGTTCTGATTCTTTTTTCTCTCGGGTTTGCAGGGAGCCAAACTCGAAATTGTACCTTCCAGGGCCACTGTATTCGATGTAATACAGGCTCTCCTCTTTACCCTTAGGTATCTGGAACACCAAGCATCCAGAAGTCGAACCTCCATTCCTAACGTTCACAGAGTCCAACGGCGCAAGACCACGTTCATCTACAGCATAAGTTGCAGAGTCGTGTGGATATTCGACTCCATCAATAATGATGCTGAAGTACCATGGATTTACAGCGAACTCAGAATATCCGTGGTTCTCGATCACCATATTAAGAAGCAAGAATACCTTCCCAGGGTCTGGTTTTGTGTATCTGCCAATAGAGCTGTATTCCAACAAAGCACTGCGATTTATCAGGATATATTCTGAAGGGAGATCGCTTGTCTGTGTATGAGCTACCTCGTCCTCTGAGTCGCCAGACACGCTAGTATCTTCAGAAGATTGTTCTCCACCCAAGCATCCACACAGCAGCGCAGATACGCATAGCACCGCCAAGATAACCGTTAGTTTTGTCTTCATATCCTTTACCCAGCGATCGGATTAACATGACTGAAGAAAAGCGTTTCGATTGATGTGATGGGTTCGGATTGCTACTAATGAAACCCGCAGTGACCGAGAGACTGAAAGACAGCGCGATCTTCATCGAAGAATACCAATCTCGCTATCTTCAGACCGTCAGGAGGGCGTGAAGCAGAGTCCCCACGATCGTCGCCGCCGATAGCATGATCAGCGCCGACCGTGCGGTATTCTTCAGCCCCAGCTCCTTCATGAATACGACGAAGGTCGCGACGCACGGGAAGTACATCGCGAGGACGACGGAGGCTACGACCAACTGGTCCGCCGTCATCCCCAGGGGCGCCAGCATCCCGACGGCCACGTCCTTTCTCAGAAACCCGACGATCATCGTCGCCGCGGCGTCCTTCGGAAGGCCGAAGAGGCCGGTGACGATCGGCTGGGCGAGGGTTCCGACGGCATCGACGACCCCGGTGATGAAGAGGACGTTCATGAGGAAGACGCCAAGGAGGACGTAGGGGACCGCCTCCTTCAGGAAGTGCTTCGACCTCATCCAGGTCTTCTTGAAAAGGGCTCTGCCGTCGGGGATCCGATAGGGCGGGATCTCCAGGAAGATCTCCGGCGACTCCCCGCCGATGATCCGAGAGAGGATGAAGCCGGCGACGATGAAGACGAGGGCGAGGGTCCCGTAGACGATGGCGATGTACCGGAGGCCGAAGGGGCCGAGGAGCCCCCAGATCATGGCGTTCTGGGCGGCGCAGGGGACCGAGACCGCCATGAGGGTGGCGGCGAGGTACCTCTGCTTCGGAGACTCTAGGACTCTGGTGGCCATCACCCCCGGGACTTTGCATCCGAGGCCGAGGATGCAGGGGACGATGGCCGCGCCGTGAAGGCCGACCCGATGCATCAGGGCGTCGACGAGGACGCTGATCCGGGGGAGGTAGCCGACGTCCTCCAGGATCCCCAGGATTATGTAGAAGGGGATGACGAAGGGCATCACCATCCCCAGGGGGACGTAAAGGCCTGTGGTGAGAAGGCCGAAGGAGGTCTCGATCTCCGGCGATGTCCCGATGAGGATGTCGCGGAGGATGCCGGAGGCATGCTGGCCCACGACCTCGGTGACGAAGGATCCATAGACGACGAAGATCGGGTCGAGGATGCGGTCGATCAGAAACTCCCCCAGCCTGATGACCGCGGTGAAGGATAGGTAGAGGACGAGGAGGCCGAAGGGTATCCCGAAGAGGGGCTTGATCGTCGCCTCCTCCATCCTCTCCAGGATGGTGGGGTGCTTGTGGACGACCCTCTGAGTCTTCTCGACGATCTCGCCGACCCGGGCCCACCTCTGGTCTGATGACTCGAACCGGACGGGCGGGGGCACCCGAGCTCCCGGTATCGCCTCCACCAGCTCTCTTATCCCCTGGCCGCTGACGGCCACCGCCGTCACCACGGGGACGCCGAGCTCCCGCTCCAGCGCCTCAACGTCGATGTTTATCCCGGTCCTGGTGGCCACGTCCCAGAGGTTGAGGACCACCACAGTCGGGAGGCCCCTCTCCAGGATCTGGAGGGTGAGGTTCAGGTTCCGCTCGAGGTTGGTGAAGCTCTCGGCCCAGGCGAAGACGTCCTCGGGGCTGCGGAAGCTCATCGCTTCAGCACCGAGGTCTCCCGCTCCATGGTGCCGGTCGCGATGATCTCCTCGATCTTGTACGTGCCGTACTTCCGCGCCTTCAGGAACCCGTCCCATGCCGCGT
>CAZHAO010000223.1:0-3268 GCA_964530375.1 uncultured Methanotrichaceae archaeon | reverse complement strand
TCAAAGAACTGATGACATTCAGGGTGCCCCTTCAATGAAACGAGTACACTACCCATCAGCGATGAAGCCGAATATATAAGCTCTCAATCTGCCCTGCATATCTCGCGGGAGACGAACTTCTCCCCCTCCCTCCTCATCTCGCAGACGATCTTGCCGTCGACGAGCCTGAGGATCCGATCGGTCTTCTCGGCCATCTCCATGTCGTGGGTGACGAGGATGAAGGTCTGGTTCATCTGCCGGTTGAGCTTCCTCAGAAGCTCATAGATCATGTCGGAGCTCTTGGAATCGAGGTTTCCCGTCGGCTCGTCCCCGATGACGATGGAAGGATGGCCCGCTAAAGCTCTAGCCACCGCCACCCTCTGGTTCTGGCCGCCGGAGAGCTGGGTTGGCCTGTTCTTCAGCCGGTCGCCGAGCCCCACCTCTTCGAGGAGGGTGATCGCCCGATCTCTAGCCTCCTTCTTGTCCATCCCGGTGATGAGAAGGGGCATCATCACGTTCTCGACGGCGTCAAACTCCGGGAGGAGGTGATGATACTGGAAGATGAAGCCGAGCTCCTTATTTCTAAGCCTCGCCCTCTCCTGGGGGCTGGCGTTGGTGATGTTCTGCCCCTTGAGCACGATCTCGCCGTCGGTGGGGGTGTCCAACATGCCGATCATGTTCAGAAGGGTCGACTTGCCGCTGCCGCTGGGCCCCACGATGGAGAGGACCTCCCCCTCCTTTATCGTCAGGTCGACGTCGTCCAGGGCCACCAGCTCCACCCCGTCGCCGTAGACCTTTCTCAGCTTCTTGATCTCAATGATGTTGCTCAAATTCGGATCACCTCCAAAGCATTCGATCTTTTATTCGAGGAAGGGATTTTACTCGGTCGCTATCGCCTCCACGGGGTCGAGCCGCGAGGCCTTGTAGGCGGGATATATCCCCGCGAGAAAGTTGACGAGGAGGGCGAAGAAGGCGACGACCAGGAACGTCTCCAGGTCCAGAATCACCGTCATCCTGTCGGCTATGTAGATCTCAGCCGGGACCTCGATCGTCCCGATCAGCTTTGCGGCGACATAAGCGAGTCCGCCGCCGAGAAGGGCCGAAGGCGGCCCCAGGATCACGCTCTCCAGGACGAATATCTTCATGATCGAGATCTGGTCCGCCCCCATCGCCATCAAGATCCCTATCTCCTTAGTCCTTCGGCTTATTATCATTATCATGGTGTTGGCGATGCCAAAGCCGGATATTATGAAGATCAATAGGTAGAATATGATGGAGTAGATCTGCTGGGTGTCCAGCTGATCCAGGATGTCCCTGCTCTTCTCCTGCCAGCTCTCGGCCTTATATCCGGTTCTGTTGTTCAGATCCGCGGCTACGGCGGGGGCCGCGTCGATGTCTGAGAGCCTTATTCCCACCTCAGTTACCACGTGCCCCTCCCCCAGGAGGTCCTGGGCGGTATCGAGGGGGAGGTAGACGAGGGTCTGGTCGAGGCTGGTCCCAGTATCGATGATCCCGACCGCCTTCACCTGAACGGTGACGTCCTGCCGGGTGAGCCTGAAGTCGTCGCCCCGTTTCAGCTCGAGGTCGTCGGCGAGGTCCGACCCCACCACGGCGGCGAACCTCTTGAACCGCAGGTCGTAGTAGTCGCCCCAAACCATGTCCTCCCGAACCCTCAGGAGGAGATCCTCCTGGACGGGCTCCGCCCCGATGAAGGTGACCCCCTCACCGTTATCCTTGTACTTGGCCGCCGCCCTTCCCACCAGCCTCGGGGAGACCGCCAGGACCTCGGGTTCCTCCTGGGCGATGGCGGAGAGGGTCCGATAGAGGTAGATGTAGTCTTCGTCCTCCTTCGGGTCCACGGTGACGTGGGGCGAGTTTTCCACGGTGTTCTCGATGAGGTTGACCCTGTACCCCTCCGTCAGCCCTATCAGGACCACGATCACACCTACGGCCAGGGCCACAGAGAGGACTGTGAAGAGGACCATCTTGGGGTTTCCGATGATGTGCCTTTCTGCTATCGTCATCTCGAACATCTAAATCATCCTCGCAGAGCGACCACCGGGTCCAGCTTCGAAGCCTTGTGGGCGGGGTAGACCCCCGCGATCATGCTCAGGATCAGTGCGAGGAGGGGGAAGGCGACGAGGTCGAAGGGGTCGACGAGGAACTTGATGACTATCGGCTGGGGCGCCGTTGGCGCGTTTATTGTGTAATGGAGGCTGTGGAGGTAGACGGAGACGAGGTAGCCGAAGGCGCTCCCGAATAAGCCTCCGGCGAGGCCCAATATACCGCTCTCGAAGATGAATATCCGCCTGATCGTGGAAGAGTCGGCCCCCATGGCCATCAGCATCCCGATCTCCCCCGTCTTCTCCAAAACCAGCATGTTCATCACGTTGGCGATCCCAAAGGAGGCGATCAAGAGGACCAGGGCCAGGATCAGGTTGTTGGAGAAGGTCTCGAAGGCCAGGGTCTCTTCGAACTCGGGAAAGATGCTCCTCCAGCTTTCGGCATCGTATCCGCGGGCAGAGATCTCTGCGGCGACGAAGTCGGCCTGGTAGGGGTCGTCAAGCTGGATGTTGATGTAGGTTATGACATCTCCCTCCCCAAGAAACTCCCGCGCCGTATCCAGGGAGACGAAAGCCGCCTGGTCCCAGGGCTCGACCCCCGTTCTGAAGACGCCCGCCACCACCAGGTTCATGGTCTCTGCGTCGGGGAAGCTGGCCGCGACGTCTTCGCCGACCTTCACGTCCAGCTTCTCTGCCACCTTCTCCCCAAGGATGACCCTCCTCCCGCTGGAGATCGCATAAAAATCGCCCTCGATCATGTACTTGTCGCCGATGCTGGTCACCTTGTTCAGCTCTGCCGGGACGACCCCGGTCATCTCGACGTTCTCAACGTTCTCCTCGAAGGAGAGGGTCGCCGTGGTGCTGAGGGCGGGAGAGACGGCAGCGACCCCGGGGACCGCCCAGACAAACTCCATCAATGTCTTGTAGAGGTAGATGTACTCCTCCCCCTCCTTGGGGAGGACCAGGACGTGGGGCGCCAGCTCGAAGAAAAGGTTGAAATAGGTGTCGAAGCTCCCGTTCATGACGGACCGAAAGACTATGATGATGGCCACGGCGAGGCCGACGGCCCCCATGGCGAGGGCGGTCTGCCTCTTTCTGGTTCTTATGTGCTTCATCGCCACTAAGAGCTCGAACAAGGGATCACACCTTCTTGGGCGCGGATTCGCCAGAGACGCCAATACCGAGTTCTTCAGATCTTATTTATAGAGATCGGAGAAGGTAGAGGC
>CAZHAO010000222.1:0-3363 GCA_964530375.1 uncultured Methanotrichaceae archaeon | reverse complement strand
GAACATCGCGAACATGCCCCGCTGCTTGCAGCGGGGTGCGATGTTTGACTTAAATATCCAAGGATATAATAACAATTCCCAGCCACAAGAGAGAATGTCATCCTCTCCTTCAGCCCCATCATTAGGATCCGGCACCGCTCGATCTCCCTAATAGCATCGCTGGTCTTCTCTAGTCCGAACAGTTCGGTGATCCTTCCTATGCACTTTACAACTTCTGAGTCGTCGGAGTAAGGAACGCCGTCCATCCAAAAGGTGACCCCTGTCTTACGGCTCAGCTCCTCGGATCGATCCATGAGCTTCAAGACGTTTTCATCGATGTATTTCATGAGGTCAGGAGGGACCGGCTCCAGCCCAGCGGGAAGGTACTCATCGTCGGCCACCTTGACATCCCTGTAGAGCCTTATCCCGTATCCGTCCAGAATATAGTAGACCTCTTGATATTGCTTCTGGACCGATTCCACGACCTTTTTGCGGAGCGCTTTTATTATATCAGAATCTTTATATTCCTCTGGGAACCTGAAGTAAAGCTCGACGATCCCTTTTCTGATCGAGACGCTCTGGACGTAATGATGAGCCCACCAGTGATATTTGCTCTCGGGCGGGATGTTCCTCATATTCAAGACTTCCATGTTGACCCTTCGATAGTCCGCGTCCAGCTCGTCCCCGAGCCTCAGAAGGGCCGCGAGGAGAGGCAGCCTCACATCTCTTCCGCCGACCGACCTGTCCTTCAGCTCTCCGAGGTCCAGGGAGCGGTGATACCTGCAGACGCTGGCGACGTAGTTGGCCAGCTCTTTGCAGCCCTCAAGCCCCAGGGAGATGCCCGACCCCGGAGTGATGCTCTCGATGATGATCTTCGCGCTCGCTTCGTTGTGATTTTTCCTAACTATCTCCAGATCTTCGAGGGTGTAATCCGACTTTTCGGGAAGGCCCGCATGTTTTGGAGACTGCATCCCGATGTCATGAAGATAAGCCGAAGCGAGTAGGATGAACCTCTCGTAATCGTTCAAGCGTTCTGAATGGTCTTCGAGGAGCCCCCCAAAAACCGCCACGATCCTATCGGAATGGTCGGGGCCGTGCCTTGTATAATTCTGGAGCAAGGGCGGGTCCCAGAACTTCTTTGCAGCCTCTCGGATGCTGCCAAGACAGGTAGTAAGACTGACGTCGCTGATTTTGAGATTTTCCGGGATCATGATCTGACCTTGTCGAATGCGACTTCTCCGACAAGGGATGAGAACTTCTCGTATTTTAAATTGAGGGAGAAAAGACGAGCAGAAAATCACGAACGAATTTTCAAGCGAGGTCGCTAGCCCTCCGGAAGGCGGCGCCGCTTGCAGCGCCCGCCCCTCCCGATGGGCTTAGTCATCCCTCCCTCTAAGAGATAATCTTCACTCCTTCTTCAGCCAGGGCATCATCGACCGGAGCTCCGCGCCCACCTCTTCGATGAGGTGAGTCGACTCCCTCTTCTCAAGAGCCCTCTTGACCGGAAGGCCGGCCTGGCTCTCGAGGATCCACTCCCGGGCGAACTCGCCGGTCTGGATCTCCGTCAGGATCTCCCACATCGCCTCTCTCGACTGATCGTTGATGATCCTGTCGCCCCGGGTGAGGCCGCCGTACTCGGCGGTGTTGGAGACGTTCTCCCACATCCTCATCAGGCCCCCCTCGTGGATCAGGTCGACGATCAGCTTCAGCTCGTGGCAGGCCTCGAAGTAGGCGATCTCGGGCTGGTAGCCCGCCGCCACCAGGGTCTCGAAGGACGCCTTGACCAGCTCCGTGACCCCGCCGCAGAGGTCCACCTGCTCGCCGAAGAGGTCCGTCTCCGTCTCCTCCCGGAAGGTCGTCTCCAAAACGCCGGCCCGGGTCCCGCCGATCCCCTTGGCGTAGGCCATCGCCTTCTCGAAGGCCGTGCCGGTGAAGTTCTGCTCGACGGCGACGAGGCAGGGGGTCCCTATCCCCTCGACGTAAGTCCTCCGGACCAGGTCGCCGGGCCCCTTCGGCGCCACCATGTAGACGTCGACGTTCTCCGGTGGTATGATCTGCGAGAAGTGAATGTTGAAGCCGTGAGAGAACCCCAGGGCGTTCCCCTCCTCGAGGTACGGCTCGATCTCCTTCTTGTAAACTATCGGGTGGATCTCGTCGGGCAGAAGGATATGGATCATCTCCGCCTCCTTCGCCGCCTCCGCCGCGGTCGTCACCCTCACCCCGTCCGCCTCGGCCCTCTTCCAGGCCTTCGAGCCGGGAATGTCAGCTGCGACGACGTCGAGCCCCGAATCCTGCAGGTTCTGGGCCTGGGCGTGCCCCTGGCTTCCGTACCCGATGATGGCGATAGTCTTGCCCTTCAGAACGCCGAGGTCGGCGTCCTCGTCATGGTATATCTTTGCCATTTCCTATCTCCTCCCTCTGAACAGAGATCCTTCAGTGAAACCATCACGCATTTTATATAAACTTGATCTGTAATTAGCTGATCCGGATCGACTCAAACCGACCGGATCATCTCCGAGCTGATATCCGATCGAGCCCTAATCAGATCAGGGGCCCACCGCCGCCGATCCCCTGACCATCGATACCTTCCCTGTCCGAGCCATCTCCTTGATCCCGAACTGGCGGAGGAGGCGGACCATCGCCTCGACCTTATCCTCGCTCCCCGTCACCTCGACTATGATGGACCTCGGCGATACGTCGATGATCTTCGCCCGGAAGACGCTCACGATCTGCATGATCTCGCTCCTGTCCTCCTTCTTCGCCGCGACCTTGATTATCGCCAGCTCCCGCTCGACCGACTCCTCGGGGGCGAGCTCGCTGACCCGGATGACGTTGATCAGCTTGTTCAGCTGCTTTGTCACCTGCTCTAAGACGACCTCGTCCCCCTCGACGGAGATCGTCATCCTCGAGTAGTCGGGCTTGTCGGTGGCGCCGACGGTGAGGCTGTCGATGTTGAATCCGCGCCGGCTGAAGAGCCCCGCTATCCTGACCAGGACCCCGGGCCTGTTCTCGACGATGAGGGCTATGGTGTGCTTCATTCTCACCCCTCCAGCTCCAAAATCTCGCTTGCGGCGGACCCCGCATACGACTTTTGGAATCGGCCGGACTCCTCCGCCTTCTCCAGCTCGAGGATCTCGCTCAGGGACGCGCCCGCGGGAACCATCGGAGAGACCTTCTCGTCTGGGGATATGATGAGATCGACGATGGTAACCACCTCCGAATCGATCGCCTCCTTCAGGACCGGTTCGACCTCCGAGGGCTTCGTCGCCCGCAGACCCAGGGCCCCGTAGGCCTCGGCCACCTTCACGAAGTCGGGGACCCTGTGGAGGGTGGTGCCGGAGAACCTCTTCTCGTAGAAGAGGTCCTGCCACTGCCGGACCATCC
>CAZHAO010000221.1:0-3427 GCA_964530375.1 uncultured Methanotrichaceae archaeon | reverse complement strand
CGCAACACAGCCGGCCATGATCTCGTCTGTCCTCATGTTGAGGCCGCCGTCGTCGGGGCCCACCCACTGGGGGTAGAGGACCGCCGAGGCCTGCCTCTTCCCGGCGGCGAGGCTCCCGGCATCGATCCCTAGCTCGTGGATCATCTTGTTCAGCCTGATCTCCTCGCCCACCGGCACCTCCGAGGGGAGGTTGATGGGAAAGCCGTCTGGTAGCTTCTCCTTCGACTTGGGCCCGTGAGAGGTGATGAGGAGGCAGACCACCCTCATATTCTCTGCGAACCTCTGCTCTCGCCTCCGATGTCTTATCAGGTGGTCCTGGAGGAGGAGGGAGTCGAGGAGCTGGGGGTAGCCCTTGTTCTCCAGCTCAGTACGGGATATGGTGAAGACGGGAAGGATGTCCTCGGGGTCGATCAGCTCACCGCCGAAGACCTTGTGAAGGTTCTCTGAGATGAACTTCTGGATTTTCTTTCTGCAGAGGTTCTTTTTCTTCCAGTCGATGTAGTTTACGTCGAGATCGATCCCGTTTCGGATGACGATCCCGTTCAGCTTGTGAAAGAGCATCGCCTCTCTCATCGTCGAGTCCCCGACGAAGGAGACGACGTCGGCGTACCTTCCGAGGGACTCGAGGGTGGCCAAGCCGACGGGGACGTTCGGCTCCCAGGCACCGTCGTTGCGGGCCACCTTCTCCAGGGACCTGTACCCCGCGGCCCGACCCGGGACTGTGGCGTGGAGGGTGGCCATACTCCGAACGGGAACCCCGAGACACTTCAGCCTCGCCAGGGCGTAGAAGGTGGGAAACTCGTGGCAGTGGAGGGAGACCCTCATCTTCGGCATCACCGACATGGCGAACTCCGAGATCGCCTCGTCCCCGTACTTCTTCGCCCTCTCCTCGCCGAGGGATACGAGGTACCGGACGAACTGGGAGACGGCGTAGGAGAGGCCGAGGTAGTGGGTGTACTCCGCTCCGTAAGGGGCCCTTTCAAACGTCATGGAGTCGAGCCTCGACATCTCCCAGGCCTCGGTCTTGATGGCGTTGGCCAGGGTCATCTTCGAGCCGTACCTGCTCGTGATGATCGAGTCGTAGTAGGCGGTGTTGAAGAGGAGGTAGCCTATCGGCACCCCATCGACCTCGGTTTCGGCGGTCACCACGTCGATCCCCTCGGACTTGAGGTGATCGAGGGCACTGGTGAGGTCGTCGTTCATATCGAGGGGCTCAAGGCCGCTGACGTCGGTGACCCTGGACTTTCCCTTGTTCCAGTCCGCCCCCTGGGTGGGGTAGTAGGGGCCGGCCACCAGGATCTTGAGGTCGCACTCGATCTCCTTTCTCGCGGCGAGCTTGGCCAGCGTCCTCGCCTCGGCGTCGATGACGTTCCATATCCCGCCCATCTTGTTGCAGACGGGACCGCCCTCTTCGCCCGCCAGAACTACCCAGCGTTTTATCATGAGGATCAGACCTCCAGATGATTTTACGGATAGGGCGAGAGGGTCGAGACCGCCATCCCGTCGTCGGAGATGTCCAGGACTCTGATGCTGTTGGAGATCCGAGACCCCCTCATCTTCATGATGTAGATCGAGCGGACCATGTTGTTTCCGATCCTCTCCCTCTTCAGGATGGTGCAGGAGTCCGCACCGTACTCCATGATCTGGGTCATCCCGAAGGCCTCGCCTATGGTGATCATCGCCGTAACCCCCGTGGCCCGGAGGAGGCCGAAGAGGTCGTCGGCCAGAGACCTCATCACGAAGGGCGACTCGACGGCGGTGAAGAAGGCCATCAGGTCGTCGATCAATACCCTCTGGGGCTTCTCGTCCCGGACCTTCCTGTCCACCAGCTTTCTGAAGTTTATCAAAAACTCGACGGGGTCGGTCTCGATGCTCTTCTGGAGCCGAAGGACGGGGTCGGTGACGTCCACCATCACGAGCTTTCCCTCCTCCTCCAGCTTCCAGAGGTCCCACTTGAAGGAGGAGTAAAGCTCCCTCTTCAGGTAATCGGCGCTCTCCGAGGGCATGATGATCATCCCCTTCTCGCCGTTTTTAATCCCTTCGAATATGAACTGGGTGGCGAAGACGGTCTTTCCGCTTCCCGACGCCCCCGTCACTGTGTTGACGGTCCTCCTGTGGAACCCCCCGTTCACCAGGTCGTCGAACCCCGGTATCCCCGAAGGAACCTTCTCATATGATTTTGACGGTTCTTCCAATTCTTCCCCTCCTGAAGTTCCATATTCGCCCAAGAGTAATTATTTTTACCGGTGAAGACCAAAAAGACTTTCGGTCAAGGGGTCAGAATGGGGGGTTGAGACGAACGATCGTCTCAAGGCTATCATCCACGTTAGATCGTTGACCGCTCGATCGTCCCATTCCGGTCGTCTCAGTTCGATCGTCTCAATACTGCTCGTATATCCAGGACCTCTCCGCCGGAAAGAGGGCGTCGATGAGGCGGATGGTTTTATCTCGGGCCCCCTCGGTGCCGGACCCGATATACAGCATCGATGGAAAGATGTCAGGTCGCGTGTATTGAAGCTCTTGCCAGGTCCGATGACCGAGAACCAAAGGAACAAAGAGGTCGTCACAGAGGCATAAGGTCTTATCGCACTCCCCTTCGCCGCCGGCTCCGACGGCCTCAAGCCTGCCATCGGACCAGTTGAGGTCGATCCGTTCGGTATAAAAATCGAGCCGGATAACCCCGGTGAAACCTGCGAAGCTGCTTTCCTTCAGGCGCGCCTCAAAGACGGGGGCCATCTTTTCGAGGAGTCTTGCCTTATTTGGAACTTTTATCTGCCAGGCATAGGGCCTTCCGCTCGACGCTCCAAAGGACTTGGCCGTCATTGCCGGAATCGACTCGCGAGAGAGGTTCATCCGGATGAACGGCTTATTCCGTTCAGCGGCCTTCTTCTTGCAGAAGGCGAGGAGATTTAAGAGCCCGTCATCGGATATCCCCTCACTGATCTCGCTCACGATGAGCCCTGCTCCGAAGCCCTCCCGGGGAATCCTGAAGTAGCGTCTCTCTTCCGTCTCTCGGCCTTCCATGATCCAGAACTCAGAGCCGTATTCGGTCTTCTGGCTGTACGTCAGAAGGTAGTTCCAGTGGGCCTCGTCCCTGAAGGCGGAGAGGAAGTTCGATCTTCGATATCTTTCGTCTTCTCAGACGAGAAAGGGCGCGTCCTCGGCTTTGGCGAGCCGGAAGTTGTAGGCTCCGCCGTCGCCAGCCGAATCGGGCACCAGATGGAGGGGGATGTCGATGTGAGGCTCCAGGGGGATCGAGTAATAATATCCGAAGCGGCGATAAAATCCCGGGATCCCCTGGACTGCGGCGAGGTCGAACCCCTCCTCTGCCAGGGTCGCGTCAAACTCCCGGCTGAGGAGCCTCATGAGCCCCCTGTTCCGGTGTCCCTCTCCCGTTCCCACGATCCCCATCTCGGCGACTTTGAGC
>CAZHAO010000220.1:0-3456 GCA_964530375.1 uncultured Methanotrichaceae archaeon | reverse complement strand
CCCGGAATATGATTCCGGGCTTAGATGGGGTGCGAAATAGTTTCAGGACTCTACAGTTGAAGATCAGACGTTGAGGATATCGGGTCGTAGCTCCTTGAAAACGGTCCTATGCCCGGAGACGACCTCAGCCCTCCTCTCGGGGAAGTTCTTGGCGGCGACTTCACCGGAGACGAAGCGGCCGTTCCCCTCCATCAGGATCTCCCAGGCGTCGTCGGCAGAGATGGCTCCCTCCGCCTCTTCCTCCGAGGCGGTCGCTCCGGCGAGGCTGGCCGCCGGGGCGAGGGCCGCCGCCAGGAGGGAGATCTTCGCTAAAATTTGTCAACTTCATCCCCATTTCCTCCTCATGTACGAGGCTTTTTTGACAACGCGAAGACAGCGTATAATCGTTGCTCCAATTTACAGAAAGAAAGAGGCCGATAATCCGAAAGTGGTCGAGCCTCGGAGGGGCGAAACCGGTCGGATGGAACCATTTTGGGAAGAAAAGCTTAAATCAATTCGCTGGAATGGATAAGGTAAAAAGTGGGAGGTTAGTCATGAAATGCTCAAGATTTGGTGAGACGCTGCTGCTCTGCACAGCCATGATCCTGGGGCTGGCAGCAGCCCAGGATGTCACCCCCGACGAGATCATGCAAGAGACAGCCGGGGCTGTGAACATCACCGGTATCAGCTATGCAGACGAGGACGAGTGGGTGGAGATCGCAAACTCGGGGATGGCGAGCCAGGATTTCACCTTCTGGACCCTGGTCGACGAGGAGAACAACACCTACTCCTTCGCTGAAGGCTTCGTCCTTCTCCCCGGAAAATCTGTCCTGGTCCACACCGGCCAGGGCAACGACACCGAAAGCGATCTCTACTGGGGCCGGGACGACCTGGTCTGGGACGACGGAGAGGGGGCAACCCTCTTCGACGCCAGCGGCGAGCTGATAGCCCGCTATCCGGAAAGCTCCTGAGCGGCGGGGCGGATTTCGCCCGCCGTCATCATTTTTGCGGGATTCTCAAACCCCGCGCCACTTCACCTGCTTGGTCTACCCGCTCCTTGATCAGCTCTACAAATCGGAAGGTCGATCGGCTCGGACCTGATCACAGTCCCGCAATTCAGGGGGTTTAATTTAGGCAAAAGAGCATAAGTAAAGGCCGAATTGTTGTCCAAAATATGATAATTGATATCATATCAGATCGAAATACCTGAGAATAATTTTTCAGATAACTTTATATCTTTTGAAATTAAGTTAGATCCAGGAGGTATGAAATGAGTTCGATATCGACGTTGAGAATGCTGGTGCTGGTCTCGGCTTTGGTCTTCGCCGCCGGGATATCTTCGGCGGAGGATATTGACGCGGGGATCGGAGAGATGACAGAGTCCGCTTACGGCGTGATGATCGTCAACGCCAGCTGGGCTGACGAGTGGGTCGAGATTGAGAACTATGGCGAGGCGGCCCAGGACCTCACCGGCTGGACGCTACAGGACTTGCAGGAGCACATCTACGACTTCCCTGAGGGCTTCGTTCTTGCGCCCGGAGAGGCGGTAACGGTCCATACGGGTGTTGGAGACGATACGGCCACAGACCTCTACTGGGATAAGGGAAGTCCGATCTGGAACAACGTCGCCGATGTCGCCACTCTTATGGATGATGAGGGAACGATCGTCTCCCAGTATCCCGAGCAGGAAGAGGATCAGAACGGCGAGGAGGATGCTTAACCGAAGGAGGCTGATGAGGAGATCTCGTCTCTGAGGGGTTTATGAGAGGCGGAACCCTGACGGGGTCTCCGATCATCTCTTCACATTTATAGTCAGATTGAAGTTGCTGAAATGGTCAGAGTTGAAGTATCCGAAAGTGCGCAGCTCCGGGGTGGAGCCAGTGGTCCTGCGGGATCATACCCAACGTCTGACCCTCCTTTTGTAATCGCTGTACTCTTCCCCGAAGGCTTTTTCGAGGTTCTCCTCCTCCTTCGAGATGAAGAGCGCCTCCATCAGGATCGCGAAGATCAGGGGAAAGGCGAAGGTCGTCAAAGACCCCAGGAAGACCGCCTCGCCCAGGAGGATGGCGGCCATCCCCAGGTACATGGGGTGGCGGCTGATCCGAAAAGGGCCCGATACCACGAGCTTTGAGGGCATCACCTGGGGCTTCACCGTGGTTTTGCCCCTCTTGAAGAGAGAGTCCGCCCAGAGGTTCAAAGCTGCTCCGAAGGCGATGAGGGGGAGGCCGAGGTAAAGATAAGGAGGCTCGACCAGCTGCCGCCCCGGATATATGAAGTGCGACGCCGCAGCGAGGATGAGAAGGGTCGCAAAATAGGCCGGAGGCTGGATCTCGCCCTTCATGGCTCCCCGGATCTCATCGGATTTTATATAAATTTTTCTCCGCAAATCCTGGGGTCATTTTCCAAGGCATTCTGTTCCAAGTCTCTGATCTTTCCAACAAAAATTTGAATCCTCATTTGGAGGAATGGCCCATCAGGCGAAAATAGGTTTCGGCACCTTTTGTGGCCGTCTATGTAAAAATGGTATGATGGCAGATCGCCACGAGAGATCTGCCCATTCTATCCCGTCTCTCATCCGTTCGGCTTATCGCGGCCGCTTATTTCAGTTCGCCTCTTTGTCACCGAAGATCTGCTTTTTCAGAGCCCTGCTCCTCGTCGTCGCCTCCAGCTCGAGCTGGGGGATCTGGCTGTAGCCGCCGTGGCGGAGAGACGCCCGGACCTTCTCCAGGAGCCTCTTTCGCGAGATCTTCGGCTCGCGCCTCAGGTGGCTGTTGAGGTAGTAGGTGAAGGCCCCGTGATAGGCGCCCCCGATGTAGGCGTCGGCCGAGGTCTGGTTGTCCATGCAACCGGCCCAGAGGACGTGGTTCTTCGTCCCCTTCTCCTCGAAGCCCTTCTTGAAACCCCTCTGCTTCAGCTGGTCGATCTCGTCTGCGAACCTAAACTCGATGTCCACTGGCGGCGGGAGGAACCGGTTCAGGGTCGGGGTGGGGGGAGCCAGATCCGGCGGCGGGGTGAGCCCGCCGATCTCCTTCAGCCCCGTCCCCGAGTGGCAGCAGTCCAGGAATACCTCCAGGATGACGCCGTCGGGAAGTCCGCTGAAGAGCTTGTTCAGATCGTCGTCGACGATGAAGGTCCCGTCCCAGTCCATGTCGTGAGGGCAGAGGATCTCGTCCATGCCGTCGGAGAGCTCGTCGCCGTCTCTGTCCCTGATCTGGGACCCATGGCCCGAGAATTGGAATACCAGGAAGTCTCCGGGCTTTGCACCGCTGACCAGCCACTGAAGCCTTTCGAGTATGTTGGCCTTGGTGGCTCTGGCATCCGTCAGAGCCCTGATGTTCTCGGTCTCGAACCGGAAGAGGCTTTTTAGGGTGAAGTGCATGTCCTTGACGTCGTTGATGCAGCCGTTCAGGTCGCTGACGCCTTTGTAATCGTTGACCCCGACAAGTACTGCTTTTTTGACCATATCTCTCATCTCCT
>CAZHAO010000219.1:0-3474 GCA_964530375.1 uncultured Methanotrichaceae archaeon | reverse complement strand
AAATAAGACCTCTCTTCCAGCTGATGGCCTCAAGAGCTTGAAAGGTCATCGCAGCTTTCTGACGATCGCCATGGCGAGCCTGCAGGCCATTGCCATCCTATTAAAATTGCAAGACTGTTACGTGCCAATGCTATATAAATTTTGGGTAGATCCCGGCCTTTGTGCAAGTCCTGAATGTTTTAACTTTATATGCCTCTTCAATCTTTCCGGGGTACCGCGCCGGTCAACGCGGCTAAGACCCGGCTGAAGGCCCATGATAGAGCTAAGAGATCATGGAGCTTGAAGAGCAGGTCAGTTCTTGAGCGAAAAAGGAGCCAGAGGTCGGGATGAATCATCATCAATAGGCATGGCGAGAGCTGGATCTGCGAGCCAGAGCCGAAGACCGAGATCCGGCCCCCGACGGCGGTCAAAGCCGGCGACTCCTACATCCCGATCCCGCTGGAGAACGGCCGGATCCTCGCCGACGGCATCCCAGGCTCAGAGTTCTGCGAGATCGAGGGGGTCAGGGAACCTCTTCTGGATCAGCCTTCCGGAGGAGACCTCGCCACCCGCCCCGCGAAGACTCTGCCGTCGCCGGGCCGTTTGGCCCCGGCGGTGCCGATCGTCGGCGGGTCGGGGACGATGACGCCGACCGGGTCGCAGAGGTGACGAGGCGAAAAATCCCTTCTGAGAAAACGATTTAACCTCGTCGACAGATGAGGAGGCATGCTTCCCGTCCTCCTCTGGGCTCTCGTCTTCGTCGGAAGCCTCGCGGTCCTGGTGAAGGCCTCGTATTACTTCACCGACTCCGCCGAGAGGATCGGCATCTACTTCGGGATCTCGCCCTTCATCATCGGCGTCACCATCGTCGCCGTGGGGACATCGGCCCCGGAGCTGGCCATCGGGAACGTCCTGGGGTCGAACATCTTCAACGCCCTCGGGATCATGGGGATCTCCGCCCTCTTCGGGACCCTGGCGATCCCCGAGACGATAACGAGCTTCGTCATGCCGATGATGATCGTCGCCACCCTCCTCTACTTCGTCGTAACCTGGGAGAAGAAGATGACCCTCCGGGAGGGGTGGATGCTGGCGATCTTCTACATCTTCTTCCTGGGGAAGCTCTTCGGCCTCTTCTGATCCGCCGACCGATAGACCGGGATAAAATATTTAATGCTTTGAAGAAGATAATTTCGTATGCTCAAGAGGTCTCTGACCCTCTTCATCCTCTCTGCTTTGGATGCCCCCAAGAAGAGGTCCCGGAGGTGAACGGCACATGGCCCGGGTATTCAAGATAAGGACGAAGAAGGTGGGGCTGCCTCCGGGAACCATGGTTCACGTCGGCGAGGAGAGGACCGGCCCCGTGCGGATCACCATCCTCGACTACGACGAGGTTGAGCTCCAGGAGTTCTTCGTCACCTCCATCGATCGGTGCCTCGACTTCAAGGCAAAACCGTCCACAACTTGGATAAACGTGGTGGGGGTCCACAGGCCCGAGGTGATAGAGAAGATCGGAGATTGTTTCAACATCCACCCCCTCGTCCTGGAGGACATCGTCCACACTGAACAGCGGCCCAAGATGGAGGACTATGACGATTACGTCTTCATCGTCCTGAAGATGCTCGCGAGTTCGGAGGCCGATGACGGGGAGGAGGAGATCAGGTCGGAGCAGGTGAGCCTGATAGTAGGCCGCGGCTTCGTCATATCCTTCCAGGAGACCGAGGGGGACGTCTTCGATTCGGTCAGGGATCGGATCAGGAAGTCCAAGGGGAAGATCAGGAGGACGGGGGCGGACTACCTCGCCTACTCCCTGATCGACGCCGTCGTCGACAACTACTTTTTGATCCTAGAAGACGTGGGCGAGGAGCTGGAGTTCCTGGAGGACGAGCTGGTTAGAAGCCCCACCACCGACACCTCCCAGCAGATCCACGAGATGAAGAGGAACATGATATTTCTCCGAAAGGCGGTCTGGCCCCTCAGGGAGGTGATAGGCCGCCTTGAGCGGGGAGAGTCGGAGATCTTCGAGGAGTCGACGGCCATATACCTCCGGGACGTCTACGACCACACCGTCCAGGTGATCGACGCCATCGAGACCTTCAGGGACATCCTCTCAGGGATGCTGGACATCTACCTCTCCTCCATCAGCAACAGGATGAACGAGGTGATGAAGGTTCTTACGATCATCGCCACCATCTTCATACCCCTCACCCTCGTCGCCGGGATCTACGGGATGAACTTCGATTACATGCCCGAGCTCCGGTGGCACTGGGGGTATCCAGCGGTTCTCCTCTTCATGCTCGTCGCAGGACTGGTCATGCTCCTCTACTTCAGGAAGAAGGGATGGCTGTGATGCCTTCAAATGAGATCGTGACGATGGAAATGATCAGGACGATGGAAGATACGAGGCTGGTGTTGATATGGTCCTCCGCCTGATCGAGATGGTCCTCCCCGAGGAGGAGAAAGAGGGTCTGGAGAGGCTCTTGACCTCAAACAAGCTCGCAGTCCTCGGAGTCTGGACGGCGCCTCTGGAGGGGATCTGGGAGCGGCCCGTGGGCGGGGTCATGAAGAAGACCTTCATCGAGAGGCAGATCCTGGTGAAGATCCTCGTCTCAGCGGCGGATTCGGAGGCCGTCATCGACCTTCTCGAAAAAAGGTTTCGGAGGGTGGAGGGGTGCAGGCTCGTCGTCCTTCCCGTGGCGGCATCTCTTCCTCGGCCCGAGCTGGCCGAGGAGGGGGCCGAGGTTAAAACCCCTCCCGAAGATAAGCCGAAGAAGAGGAGCAGGCGGATCGGAAGAGAGGAGCTTTACGCGAACCTCGCCTACACCACGGGCCTCTCTCGGATCTACGTCTTCATGGTGATCCTCTCCTCCATCGTGGCCGCCATCGGAGTTCTGAGGGACAACGTCGCCGTCATCATCGGGGCGATGGTGATCGCGCCCCTCCTGGACCCGAACGTCTCCTTCTCCCTCGCCACCATCCTGGGGGACGGGTCCCTCGCCCGAAGGGCTCTGGGAGCGAACCTGGTGGGGATCGGGACGGCCATCGTCATCTCATTCTTCTTGGGGTCGGTCCTCTCCGTGGACCCCACCACCCCCGAGATCGCCTCCCGGACGGTGGTGGACCTCGGCGATCTCGCCCTGGCCCTCGCCTCGGGGAGCGCGGGGGCCCTCGCCTTCACCACGGGCGTCTCGGCGACCCTCATCGGGGTGATGGTGGCCGTCGCCCTCCTCCCGCCCCTCGTCACCTTCGGACTTCTGATGGGGTCTGGCCACGAGAGCCTGGCCTGGGGCGCAATGCTCCTCTTCGTCGCGAACTTCATCTCCGTCAACCTCTCGGGGATGGCGACCTTCCTCGCCCAGGGGATCAGGCCCGTCGGATGGCAGGAGGCGAAGAGGGCGAAGAGGGCATCTTTGATGGCGATGGCCCTATGGCTTCTGATGCTGGCGGTTCTCGTGGTCATAATTCTTCGGTCGCAGCCGACCTGGTCCTGATCTTTTA
>CAZHAO010000218.1:0-3477 GCA_964530375.1 uncultured Methanotrichaceae archaeon | reverse complement strand
AGTGACGCTGGTCAGGTCCTTCCCCCCGAGCATCCTCGCCACCTCCTCGGCCCTGCAGGAGGGCTCAAGAGAGTAGACGCCCGGGGGGTCGATCACCTCGGCGCCCTCCCCACCGATGGTGGTCTTGCCCATGGTGTACTCGACGGTGGTTCCCGGGTAGTTTGAGGATATCACCTCGATCCCCGTGAGCCTCGAGAATACGACGCTCTTTCCGACGTTGGGGTTTCCCATCAGTATTATCTTCAAAACCGGAGGCTCCCATCTAATTTTAGGATCAGGTTTGATCCGAGACGACCAGATCGGACCAGAACTCAGAAGGTCTGGCTCGGTCTGTCACCCCAATCTGATATATCGCTTTTGGCCCTTTTGATCTCCAGGTCAACCTTTATCATCGATGGAGCCACCATGCAGAAACATATGGGCTACGACCACCGCCGCCATGCCGGAAATGCGGGGGACCTCTGGAAGCACCTGGTCCTGGCCGAGGTCGCCGGCCGCCTCTTCGAGGCCGGAGTCAAAGTTTATGTCGAGAGCCACGCCGGCCGCCCGGAGTACCGGCTCCGCCCCGGCGGCGAGTGGGAGGGGGGGATCGGAAGGCTCTGGCCCCATCGTGAAGAGCTGGCCCGATATTCCTACTTTCAGATCCTCTCCGACCTGAACCCTCACCGG
Organism: uncultured Methanotrichaceae archaeon; assembly: GCA_964530375.1. GTDB lineage: Archaea > Halobacteriota > Methanosarcinia > Methanotrichales > Methanotrichaceae > Methanocrinis. Next base: position 2,808 of record CAZHAO010000218.1, on the reverse strand, counting down.
CTTGAGAGGTATCCTGGGTCCGCGTCCATCGTCCTCGAAATCGCCGAGAGGCGAGGCATCAACCTCCGGGCCGAGCTCTGGGATTCGAGCCCCGAGGTCGAAAGGGCCTGGAGATCTGGCGAGAAAGGCCGGAGACTGAAACCTCATTTTCATCTCGGAGGCGGCTTCTCCGGCGTCGGCAGGCTGACAGACGAGCTTGGCGAGCCTGCTCTGCTCCTGGTCGACTCGCCCTACATCGAGGAGGGCGACGCCGCCCTGGCCGAAGGGCTGATATCGAGGTCTGCGGCGGCGGGATGGATCGCTCTCTCCTGGCAGGTCCTCGGCCTGGGGAGCCCGAACCCGGCCTGCGACTTCCGGGAGTTCGCCCTTAGCTTTGATGAGGCGGGCCTCGTCTGCGGCCCCTGGAAGGGCGCTGCGATGATCCTCGCCTGGGATGGGGAGGCCTTTTCGGGCCGAGAGGTCTACGACCTCATCGAGGAGCTCGGGAGGATGGAGGAGGATTTCGCCAAGATCGCGAGCCGAATGTCAGAATCTTTTTAACGTATATCGATCCAACTTATAGCCAAAGGGGTCATTGCTCTTGCGGAAAGTCTTCTGCTACGTCCTGGCGACGCTCCTCCTGGTCGCCCTCTACAGCGCGATCTTCATGGAGCTGATGAGCCGCGAGGGGCAGCTCGATAACGTCGATCCTGTGACCGCCGTCTACTGGGTGATCACCACCATGACCACTGTGGGGTATGGAGACGTGGTCTTCGAGAGCCTCTCCGGAAGGGTATTCAGCTCCATCGTGGGCCTCTCAGGGATATTCATCCTCTTCGCGATGGCCCTGCCCCTGATCGTCACCCCCTGGCTTGAACGTTTGAACAAGGAGCTGCCACTGCGAGCTCCGCCGAAGATAAAAGACCACATCATAATCTGCGGCTACAACCCGATAGTTGAGGCCCTGGCGGAGAACTTCAAAAGGCAGAAAGTCCCCTTTCTCGTCATCGAGAGGTCGGAGGAGACGGCCCGAAAGATCAGCAAGAAGCATCAGGTCTTATGGGGCGATCCCGCCGAGAGGGATGTCCTCGCCAGCGCGAACATAGAGTCCGCAAAGCTCCTCATCGCGAACGAGAGGGACGAGAGGAACGCCGACATCTCCTTGACGGCCCGGGAGATCTCCGAGGTCGAGGTGGTGGCCCTGGCCGAGGATCTGGCGAGGGCGAGGTTTCTCAGCTACGCCGGAGCTACAAGGGTGATATCCCCCAAGGCCCTCCTGGGAAGCTTCGTCGCCCAGATCACGTCCCCCCCTCGGAAAGGGGTATTTCCGGGGGCGATCAAGCTCTTCGGAAGCCTGATGGTCCTGCTTCCCATCTATCAGGGAAGCCCTCTCATCGGAAAGGTGATCCAAGACCCGGCCCTATCGGAGACGGGGGCGAAGGTGGTGGGGATGTGGCAGAAGGGCAGGTTCGTCTCGATCCCCAAGGATGAGGTGGTCAGCTCCCATTCGGTGCTGATGGCGGTGGGGGAGAGGGAGGGGCTGGACAGGCTGAGGGAGCTGACCATCGGGCCTCCTCGGGCGGGGCCGCTGATCGTGATCGGATACGGCGATGTCGGCAAAAGGATCGTCGCAGCTCTCACCGAGAGGGGGGTGTCCCCATCGGTGGTGGATAGGAGAAAGCTCAGCGACGCCCCTTTCAGATCCATCGTCGGCGACGGCACCTCCGAGGAGGTCCTGGTGGAGTCGGGGGTGAAGGACGCGGCCGGGGTCCTGATCATGCTCAACGACGACTCCGACGTCGTCTTCGCCACCCTTCTGGCGAGAAACCTCAACGGCGACGCCTTCATCGTGGCCAGGGCAAACCACCTCAGCTCGGCGGAGAAGATCTACCGGGCCGGCGCCGACTACGTCGCCTCCGTCCCCATCGTTGCAAGCTCCATGCTCGCCAAGATCGCCCAGAGGCAGGAGGAGGAGTTCACCATGATCTACGAGGAGCTGGAGATGACCAGGTTCCGGGTGGGCTTTGGATCTCGTCTCTCCGGAAAGAGGCTTCTAGATCTTCACCTTCCGGAGCGGTTCGGCTGCACGGTGGTGGCCATCGAGAGGGAGGGGGAGTGCCTCTCCTCCATCGGCCCGGAGACGGTCTTGAAGAGGGGGGACCGGCTCGCTATACTGGGAAGCTTCGAGGGGATAGAGAAGCTCGGCCGCCGATACCGTTGGTGGCCCTTGCATAGATTAGGCGGGTCGGCCTGATCTGGGGAAGTCGAGTCAAATGGATCATGAAACGGCCCGAAAATAGGCGGGCGATTTTAGCGAGGGAGAGGATATTCAGATGAAGCGAGAGATCTGCGATGGGCGCCGCGATCGGAGCTACGAGGGGGGCCATGATGGGGGCTACGAGCGGGAGAGGGAGCTCTGGCCCGAGAAGTTCGCGAAGCTTCCCGCCATATTCAATCACATCCATCCGGGCGACCGGATCTTCATCGGCACCGGGTGCGGCGAGCCCCAGTTTCTCCTCAGCTCCCTGGTAGAGTACGTAAAAAGCAACCCCAAGGCCTTCTTCGAGGCGGAGGTGATCCATGTCTGGTCCCTCGGCGTCGCCCCCTACGCCGACGAGAAGCTGGCGGATAACTTCAGGCTCGACTCCTTCTTCGTCGGCGATAGCACCCGGGACGCCGTCAACCGGGGGGCCGCCGACTACACCCCGATATTCCTATCCCAGGTCCCCGATTTGTTCCGCAGGGAGATCACCCCCATCGACGTCGCCCTGGTCCAGACCTCGCCCCCCGACGAACACGGGTACATGAGCCTGGGGGTCAGTGTCGACA
>CAZHAO010000217.1:0-3478 GCA_964530375.1 uncultured Methanotrichaceae archaeon | reverse complement strand
GACTGGGAGCCGATCTACGAGGAGATCCTGGAGGAGTTCGGCTTCTCTCGATATGAGGACGAGGAGGCGGCCCGGCTCCTCCAGAGCCTCCTCGCGGGCCGGGAAAATGATCTCTCGCCCGAGGGTCTCGACTCGGCGATCCGGGGGCGCGAAGTCGTCGTCTGCGGGAACGGGCCGAGCCTCCCGGGAGGTCTGGCGGAGGCACTGGGAGGAGGACAAGGGTCGCCGGAGCCGTCGAAGCGGAACGATCCCGTCATCATAGCCGCCGACGGGGCGACGACTCAGCTTCTCGCGGCGGGGGCCCTTCCCGACGTCATCGTCACCGACCTCGACGGCTTTATGCCGGACATCCTCGCCGCGAACGCGCGGGGATCGGCGGCGGTGGTCCACGCCCACGGCGACAACATCCCCGCCCTGAAGGAGTACGTCCCGCGCCTCCGGAGAGTTCTCGGGACGACCCAGGCGGAGCCGATCGAGGGGATCTACAACTTCGGGGGCTTCTCGGACGGGGATAGGTGCGCGTTTCTCGCCAAAAGCTTCGGAGCTGCAAAGATCAGGATAATCGGCTTCGATTACGACGATCCGACGGTCACGCCGAAGAAGAAGATGAAGCTTTGGTGGGCCAAAAGGCTGGTGGCGATGGCCCTCGAAGACGAATCTCAGCTATAGGTTTTTCACTTCAGCATTCGTCCCCGCGAGGATCTCGGCCAGGGCCGCCATCGTCTCCTCCAGGACCTCGGCCTTTCCGCGGGCGGCATCGATGACGACGAACCTCTCCGGCTCGCCCTTGGCCAAGGCCTCGAAGTTCGCCGCCACCTCTCCGAGAAACTCCTCCCGCTCGAACTTCTCGGGGCCGTTCGTTCCCTCTTTGGACGACCCCTCTCCTCTCGATCGGCACCTAAAAATCGCCAGGGAGGGATTTATCGAGAAGAGGATCGTCCTGTCGGGGACGACGCTCCAGGGCCGGTGAAGCTCTCTCACCCACTCCAGGGGCCGGGGGATGATGCCCCGGAGGGCGGCTCCCTGATAGGCGACCCTGGAGTCGGAGTACCGGTCCGATATCACGACCATCCCCACCTCCAGGGCGGGGATCACCGTCTCCTTCAGGTGGCGGGCGTGGTCTGCCATGAAAAGAAACAGCTCTTCCAGCTCTTCGGCCTTTCCGACCCCCGATATAGTCTCCGAAGAGCCTGACGCCGCCGGGATAAAGCCGCCGGCGACACCCCTGCCCTCCGCCTTCTGAGGGGCCCTTTTGAGCATCTCCCTTATCAGAAGTCCCTCCTCTCCTTTCGTCGGCTCGGCGGTGAAGAGAAACCGCCTCCCGGCAAAGGGCGGCCCCTCTCCTTCGGCGATCTGCCGGGCGACCTCGGCGGCGATGGTGGATTTGCCGCTCCCGTCTATCCCCTCGAAGGCGATCAGAATTCCTCTCATAATCTGCAGCCTCCGATCAGGAGCTGCTGATATTTAAGTTATGGCCGGACCAGCCAAAAGGTTTGCCCTCAATAAATCAAGATCGATTAAAGAATATCGGATGGTTTTGGTATGTCGCCCGATGCTCTGCTAACTCCGGGGCCTCATCCTCTGGACGATCCGCAGTCGGCCCGGTGACCCTCGCAGCGGGCTTGTTGTACCGCATCTGGGTTGTCTTGAGGTCATGGGCAGACGAAAGTCAGTATCTCCCCCAAGGACCTATCAACGCGGCTTTTCGTGTCGTTCCCCCTTTGCTCCGGCAGTCACGGCGACGGCGGATGCCTCGGCTCCTGCCAGTCCTCTAAAGGGAACCACCGATATATAAGCAAAGTACTATATAAAGATGCTGGCCTGCATCAATCCGCGCGGCCCTTATGGTTCGTTCAAGATCGGGTTCGAATATAATTTCGGGATAAACGCCGCGTGGCAAAGGTTAAATTGAAGTTGCGCATTGAATATCTTCGGAGGTGTTTCATCTGGCTGATAACGTCTACGTGGTTGGCCACAAAAGTCCAGACACTGACTCAGTAGCTGCGGCTATATCCTATGCGAACCTGAAAAACCAGCTCGGGCTGCCGGAAATATACATCCCAGCGGCGGCAGGCAAGATCAACAGCGAGACCAAGTTCGTCCTCGATCACTTCAGCGTCCCGGTGCCGGAGACGATCACCGACGGAAAGGGCAAGAAGATCATCCTCGTCGACCACAACGAGGTCGCCCAGGCCGTGGACAACATCAAGGAGGCGAACCTGATGGAGGTCGTGGATCATCACAAGATCGGCGACATCCAGACAGCAAGCCCCATCTTCTTCCACAACGAGCCCGTCGGCAGCACCGCGACGATCATCTCGGCGATGTACGACCAGTACAAGGTCCCCATCACCAAGGAGATGGCGGGCGTGATGATCTCTGCGATCCTCAGCGACACCGTCCTCTTCAAGTCCCCCACCTGCACTGCGAAGGACAAGGAGCAGGTGGCAAAGCTCGCCAAGATCACCGGCGAGGACTACCAGCAGTACGGGATCGCGATGCTCACCGCCAAGAGCGACATATCTTCCAAGACCGCCATGGACATCGTGAAGGGCGACTACAAGCACTTCGACTTCGCAGGGACGAAGGCTGGCGTCGGCCAGATCGAGGTGATGGACCTCTCCGTCCTGGCGCCTCGGAAGAAGGAGATCCTGGAGACGATGGAGAAGGTGAGGAAGGACGAGGGTCTCAGCTTCGTTCTGATCATGCTCACCGACGTCATGAAGGAGGCGAGCGATCTCCTATTCGTCGGAAAGCCGGTGGAGAAGTTCGAGAAGGCCTTCGAGGGGAAGATGGAGAACAGCTCCATCTACAAGAAGGGCGTCTTGTCGAGGAAGAAGCAGGTCATCCCCCCGCTGGAAGCGGCCTTCAAGTAAGGCGGCTTTCTTCTTTTTTTTCCACTTTTTCTACCTGCTCGGATGGACCCTTTCTCCCCTCATCCTGACCAAGGGCTTTGAGAGATGCCTCCTGGCAGAGGGAGGGACCTCGTAGAACCCTGGCTCGATCTCTCTATGAAGAGGAACCTCCACCTTCCCCTCGGCTTTCGTGCCACACCTTCTGCACCGATAGCCCTGCCCCCGGCCCGCAGACTTCATCCGTCTTCCGCAGGATGGGCAGACCGGCGCCTCTTGCGCCCTCATCTCGGCGAGACGGACGACCTCCATCTTCTCGATGTTGAGGGTCCTCTTCTTGACGGCGCCGTAGACCTCGATGACGTCTCCGGGGGCGAGGGCCCGAACCCGCTCCCTGAAGTTCTTCGTCGGCTCGAAGGCGGCGCAGTTGATGGAGCCTTTGCCGTCCTCGGCTGCGAGGGGGAAGAAGAGGTGTCCCCCCTCGATCGGCTGAGCCGCCTTTGCCACCACCCCCCGGAGCCTGTAGCTCCTGTTCTCGACGACGCCCGCGATCTCGCCCTCGTTGATGTGGGCGTCCGTCCCCTGGTTCGTCCTGTAGATCACCATCCTCTCGAAAGGCTCAGACC
>CAZHAO010000216.1:0-3531 GCA_964530375.1 uncultured Methanotrichaceae archaeon | reverse complement strand
AATAGTCTTATGATCTTCACAAGATTATCATTCAGATTAGCTATCGATAGGTGCATTTCCCCATTAAACCAGGTGGTTACTTCTGCTATACCCATGAACAGAAAAGCTATCCACTTGAACGTTGGCCTTTGAGTAGGCTTCTTTAGCTGGTTTGGCACGGTCTCACCCGTCTCTTGCATTCGGTTTCTTGATTTTATAGGCGTTGGCCACAATAAGCTCAACGTGGCCCTCTAAGACGCGATAGATCGGAACCCAGTAGCTTCCTGTAGACTCGACAGCGACAGCTTCACAGCCGTTTGCGTTGACCCAGTCTCTGAACTCAAAAAGTGATATGAGGTCCATGCTGAACCTTTTGGTGAGCTTCGTTCCATCCAGAAGTAAGACCGTCGCTACGATGAACTTCTTGTGGATGTCGGCCCCACAGCAAACGTTATACCTTCGTTGGTCCATCTTAACCCCGTCCTGATATGTGCAGTTTTTGATCCCTTAACGGGTGCAAATTCCCATACGCGTTCCTAGACGCATTCTGGCATCCGCCTGGGCGATGGTCAGTTTCTTGAACGGGATCAAAGTCCCAAAAAAAGATCGACCTTCACTGCCCATATCATGACAACAATGGGGGATAGCCGGTTTTACATCCTTCGGGTATGAGCCCTTGGGTCATGAGGGTTTCTTGGCACAATCTTAATCTTGACAAGTCTTATATGATTTATAATTTATGTTTTAGAGCACTAGGAAGCTGGACTCGTGGTAAGTACTGATACGATTCCACCGTCGATATCCGGAAATTATCCCGCGAAATAGCGAAGAGCCTTTTTTCCTCAAACCGCCTTTGGGAGCTCCGTAAGGAAGACGTAGATGATGAAGCCTATCATCCCGATGAGGGCTATCCCCAGGATGGCGATCTTGGAGATCGTGAGAAACTCCTCGCGGGTGGGCTTTCTCGCCAGCTTGAGCACCCTGACGTACTCCCGGTAGTTGAACTTCGGGGCGCTGATGTTCACGTTCATGTCGCCGAGCTTCTCGGCCAGCTCGCTCTTGCGGCCGTTGGCGTTGTTTTTGGAGGTCTGAGCCTTCTCTTCTGACATTCAGGTGGCGAAGGGGGCTTCCTGGTGAAAAAGATTTCGATCAATCTGACCAGGCCAGCCTTTTTGATATCGCCTCTGCCACCTCTTTGGTGGAAAAGCTCCCTCCCAGGTCAGGCGTTGCTATCCTCTGGGCGAGGGCCCACTCCACTGCCTCTTCGATCATCCGAGCCTTCCCGGCATCCCCGAACCACTCCAGCATCATGGCGGCGGACCTGATGGCGCCTATCGGGTTTGCGACCCCCTTTCCAGCGATGTCCGGGGCCGAGCCGTGGATCGGCTCGAAGAGGGCGTACTTCTCGCCAAGGTTTGCGCTGGGACAGAGGCCCAGGCCCCCGACGATCCCTGCGGCCTCGTCGCTGAGGATGTCTCCGAAGAGGTTTGTGGTCACGATCACGTCGAACCTTTTTGGGTTTATGACCAGGTTGTAGGCGGCGGCGTCAACAAGCATATCGTCGAAGGGAACGTCCCACCGGCGGGCCGTCTCTTTGCAGATGCGGAGGAACAGGGTGTCGCTCTTGAGGACGTTGGACTTGTGGACGATGGTCAGCTTCTGCCTCTTGGAGGCGATGGCGCAGGCCCTCTCGGCGATCCGGAGGGATCCTCGGGAGGTTATCACCCTCAGGGTCGTGGCCTCCTCCTCGTCCAGCTTCTCGACCCCCGAGTACATACCCTCGGTGTTCTCTCTCACGATCACGAAGTCGAGCCCCGGCGCTGAGAAGGGCCTGATGTTGGCGTAGAGGTCCAGCCCCTTTCTCAAGGCGAGGAGGACGCTTCGATACTCGGGGTCCGGCGGCGTGGTGATGGCGCCGAATAAGACGCTGTGGCAGGTCTTGATCAGGTCCAGGTCCTCCTCGGCCATCGCCGTTCCAGTCCTCTTCCATCGGCCGTACCCCAGCTCCACGGGGACAAACTCCAGGTCCGCCCCCGCTGCCGCGAGGACGGCGAGAGCGCCGTCGATCACCTCCGGCCCCACCCCATCCCCCTTTACCAGAGCTACAATCTTTTCAGCTCCTCTGCAAGACATCTTATCGCCTCCGCGATCTTCGGGGCTCCGTCCCCCCAGTGGACCACGACGCCTCGGTGGCCCCTCAGCCTCGTCATCCCCCTCCTCTCGGACTTGCAACACCGGGTGATGAAGGGCCCCTTCGGCGCCAGAAGGTCGTTAGAGAGGGGGCAGGTGTTCAGAAACCGATGATCTTTTCCAGGGTACATCCCCTTGAAGACCTCTCGAGAGACCTCGCAGCCGACTATCAGGGGGTCGTCGATCTCGACTTTGTCCGAGTCCAGGGACCTGCCGAGGCCCGAGGCGGTGCAGGGGAAGTAAACGTCATCTCCATCGTAACGGCGAAGGTCGAGAACTCTGCTCTTGAACTTCAGGGCGAGGTCGCCGAGAACTCCGGCCTCCTCCAGCTTCTCGATGACGTAAACCAGCCACGACGGTTCGGGCGGTACCACGTCCAGGATCTCGATCTCGGTGATGACTTTGGGGTCCGGCTCGTGGACGAAGGTGAGGTGCTCGTCGGGGCCCCGAAAGATCACCGACGTCACCCCGTCCCGGCACAGATCGTAAGAGAGCTCGATCAGCCTGGTCCTGTTCCGGGTGTCGATCTTCTCGGGGTACTCCAGGATCTCGTCCCCGCTGGCGATAGGCTCCATCAACTTCACTGGACGCATAAACCCCTTCCCCGGCTCAGCCTCCACTGCGTATATGACGATCTCGTCTCCGAAGTGGATCAGGTATTTTGTGGAGAAGTAGATGGGGTCGCCGGGCCTCGCCTCGGTGGCCGTTCCAATCTGCTTGAAATCTTCAGGGAATATCAAGGCGCTCCTTCCTTCTCTTTTCGCCGATGGAGGACGAGCCCTCCGTCCTGGAGGATCGCGAGGAGGAAGCCAGGAAGCCTCGTCCCAGAAAAGATCCTCTCCCCGACGGTCACCGTCCCCTTTGCGAGGTCCACCTCCACCTCTTCTCCCTCCCGGCAATCGACGTCAGCCTCCATCACCGGCAGGCCGACGTTGATGGCGTTTCGATAGAATATCCGGGCAAAAGATTTTGCCACGACGCAGGCCACCCCCGCCTCCCTGAGGGCCAGTGGCGCCTGCTCCCGAGAGGAGCCGCAGCCGAAGTTCTTCCCGGCGACGATCACGTCCCCGGGCTTTACATTCTTAGCGAAGTCCGGGTCCAGCCCCTCCATGGCGTGGAGGGCCAGCTCTTTGATGTTCTTCGTCCTGAGGTAGGGGCCGGGGATGATGACGTCGGTGTCCACGTCGTCCCCGAATACCCATGCCTTTCCCCCGATCATGGGTGAGGGTTTCGATCTGCAACGGTATATGGCTTTCCTCCGAGTTGGTCGAAAAAAAAGTTACGCAAAATAAGATGTTTGCCCCGCGCCCGTTCAGGGCGCAAGGCAAGATTCCGTCCCGTCGCTGCTGGTGCAGGTCAGGT
>CAZHAO010000215.1:0-3564 GCA_964530375.1 uncultured Methanotrichaceae archaeon | reverse complement strand
CCCCCACGCCGCCCTCGGCCCCATCGACCCCCAGCTGGGAGATCGGAACGGATCTTACCCCGCCACCTCCCTCGTCAAGCTGATGGAGAAGAAGAAGATCGACGAGGTGGACGACAAGACGATCGTCCTCGCCGACCAGGCCAAAAAGGCCCTGAGCCAGATGGACGGCCTGGTGAGGACGATCCTGGACGGGAAGTGCGACGGGGAGAAGGTGGTGGTGATCATAGAGGAGTTCGTATCAGGGAAGTACACCCACGACCACCCCTTCCTGGCCGACGACGCCAAACGTCTCCTCGGCGACTGCGTCACCACCGATGTCCCCCCCGAGGTCTACGACCTCATGAAGCTCTATCGGATGGAGGTCGCAAGGCGGAGGCCCGGCGTCGAGTACGTGCCTATGACCGAGAGGTAGATCGGATCTCGATCTCGTCGCCGACTTTTCAATAAGATCTCATCCCGCCTAGAGGCCGCGCCCCGCCAGGATATATCCGTTACAGCTCCCGGACCGGACCCTGCCGAAAGTGTCGTAGGCCTGGTAGCTTCCGGAGATGGAGCTTCCGACGACGTTCAGGTCGAGCCGGTAGAGGACGCTCTCCTCCAGGAAGATGAGATCGAGGTCGAGGCTCGTGCCGCTGACCCGCCCGCTGGCTCCTACCGTCGGGCTTCGGGCCGCCGTGGTCGGGGCCGCAGGCGCGGGGTCCTGGTGGAGCCACCAGACCATCGACTCGATCCCCCGGTCTTCAGTCGGCCTCGAATCAGTCTCATCATAGACGACGTCAGCGCCGCCATCGTCGGTGGTGCCCCGGCCGAAGATGACGTCGTCGATCTGGACGATCTCAACGTTCGCCGACCGGATCCAGCCACCTGCGGCGTCCATCAGAACCAGGCTCCAGCTCCCGGCAACGGGAGCTGGATTGGCCGGGGAGGTGGTCGATCCTGGAGAGGGATAACCTTGCGCCTCCTCTTGGATCTCCCGGCAAGATCCCCCAGCGGAGAGGAGGGCCAGGGCAAGAGCCGAGACAAAAATCCATTTTGATATCATCTTCACAAACCCCTTCCCTTTTTCGCCTTCAAAGCTTAAAAATTAGGCGCTCATCTCCCAAAATTAAATTGCGTGCGGTAAAGGTCCCGGGCCGGACGCTGGATTTCAGAAAATCTTCGAGCCTTAGTTGCCAAGATTCCCCGATCTGCACTTATAACTCTGCCTTCGATCTCCCCTGAGCGGTCACCAATTTCAAACGAGCAGAAAAGCGGGCGAGGGTTCACTTCGTCCCCGACATAAAGGTCGGGGCATTCGCGACCCTCTCCGCTCCCCCGATGTATCTCGTCCCTCAGCACGGTTGAAGGACGACCTCTGCCGAGCTTCCCACCATCTCGCCCGCAGAGTTGAATCCAAAGACGGTGACGCTGTTATTGATGGGTCCCTGAAGGTCCTTCTCGATCACCGCCCTTTCGGCTGAAAACGCGATGCTCTCATTTGGGAGGAGGGTGGCGTTGATGAAAATCGGCCCACCGGAGATCGAGTCGGTCAGGTTCAGTCCGCTTATGGCGAGCTCGCCCAAGTTCTCGATCTCGTAGATGTAGGTGACCGTCTCTCCGACCGCGGCGCAGGATTGGAGGGGCGTAACCGTCAGGTTGAGGCCGGGACGGATCAGGTTCAATGTGGCGACGGCCGAGGCGACGGCCTGGTTTCCCTCCAGGTCCGCGCCCGTGACCTGGACAGAATCGGTGAGGGGGCCTGGGAGATCTTCTTCGGTGAGAACGAAGCTCGCGACGGCAAAGGCCGCGTCGCCAGGGGAGAGATCGGTTCTGGAGAGGGGCACGGGTCCAACCCTCGAATCGACCAAGCTGAGACCCTGGACAGGAACTGTCCCTGTGTTGAAGACCTCGTAGTTCCGGGTCACCACCTCGCCCACCTCGACGGCTTTCACCTCAGGAGCAACCACGAGGTCGATCGACGGCCTCCGGTCGGTGAGGGAGCTGAAGCTGATCATATTCTCGATCTCGAACTTCCCCGAATACATCTGGTGAGAGCTTATATCGGCGGCGAATATCTGGTGGCTATTGGAGCTGGTCATGTAGGTGCCGTTGAAGCTCAGCCGATTCTCTGTGCCGACGAGCTGCGAGCTTCCCGACCGAACTTGGGTCGTCTCCTCCTTCTCGATCTCTGATGCGCTGAAGGCCTCCATTATGGATGTCTTGGTTCCGCTGAAGAGCGAACCCCTCTCGACCCGCTTCAGCCCCACCAGAGGCGCGTCTCCGGAATAGGAGAGACTGGTGGTCCTGGCCGGATCGCCGATCCCGAAGTTTGCGGCCCCCTTTGCGCCGCGGCCCAAGGTGAGGTTGCCGTCTCCCAAAATGGCGCTGTAGTACTCGAACTCATCCAACCTGTTCACCATCGATCTGCTGATCTCGACGGTTCCGGTTCCCGTCGCCCATCCAAAGGCCGGGCCGACCGATAATAGCAAGCCCACTCCCAACAATAATAAGATCAGACCCCTTCCCTTCATGCTCTATTTTCCTTCTTCAATCCTTTAAGACGGTGTTGGTGGCCCGTCGATGGATCGGTAAGAGGAGGTGAAGGCCCCATATCAGGAAAAAATAGAAAAAGATGGATAAGCCTAGGCCGAACCGCCATAGATGTAGGCGGTGGTGGCGGGCTCGACCTTCAGGACGACGGGCGTCCGCTGCTCGTAGAACCGAGGCTTTCCGTAGAACCACTCGCCGTCCCAGACCTTAATCGTATGCCACTGGCCTCCCACGACGTTGAGCTTGTAGACGCCGTCGAGGGCGTCGCCGCCCTGACCCTCGGTGCCGACGTAGTTCTCGTCGACGTAGACGTCGTAGCCTCTCATCATCATGGACTCGAGGGTGACGCTGACGTCACCGTAGGTGGGCGTCGGCGTGGGCATCGGCATCGACGGCCCCGTCTCCGGCGGGGAGACCTCGGGGCCCGTGATCATATCCGGCGTCCATTCCGGGCCCACGTCGATGATGACGACGTTGCTCGGCTGCTGGTTGGCGACGAAGAAGAGGGCGTACCTCCCCTCCTCTCCGGCGAAAAAGCTCATCCTGTTGTAGGTCGCGAGACTGTACTCGGAGATTCTGACGGACCCTGGAGGCGATATCTCGTAGAAATCGGCCATTCCGCCCGCGGGGGTCGTCATGATCAGCTGAAGCCACGTTCCCACGGGACAGGCCGCGTACCTCGCCCAGGAGGTCTCCCCCTCGATCCAGAGGGCGTTGGACCCCTCGTACGCGCCGGAGGATATGTACTCGGAATAAGGCATCGTCTGCCATCCGAAGCTGAGGAATGAGGGCTCTTTTCCGGAGATGACGAATCCGACGGGGCCCCGGTCCTCCGGGAGGACCTCTCCTTCTGTGAAGTAGTACTGCATATACTGAGAGTAAGCGAACCCCGAGCCCGTCCCGAAGCTGTAGGCGATGGACGAGTCGGAACCCCCGTAGAAGCTCCCAAGGCCGCGGTTGAGGTAATCTCTTCCCCAGGACTCCAGGTCAGCGTCTTCGTCGGAGCTTCCGACGGCCTGAGCGAAGCTCAGGCAA
>CAZHAO010000214.1:0-3575 GCA_964530375.1 uncultured Methanotrichaceae archaeon | reverse complement strand
TGTTTATATCCGAAATCAAGCCCAGAACCTCGAAGCCCGACTTGCGGTCCACGATGCTGGCATCAGCGAAAAATGTTTTGCCGAATCAAGATGTCGTTGGACCTGATTTTTACAGCTGGCTCACTCAAGTAGATGAATCGGATCACAACCTATAAGCCCTTACAGCCCTTACAGCGCTTACATGGGCGAAGTCGCTGATAAAAGGATACCTGTGACCCGCGAAGTTTGGGAGGGCCTATCCGATCTCAAGAGGCCGGGAGAGACGTTCGCAAACCTCCTCGCAGAGATGATCGAGCACGAGAAGAAGAGGCGGCTCTTCCTCGACATGGACAGGATCGAGAAGGAGGGAAGCTTCGTGGAGCTGCGGCTTCGATCACGGAAATCGACGGCCTGAAGCTGTTTTTCTAAGTCGCCCTTTATATTTATCGCAATGAAAGCCTCCTAAAAAATGTTTTGAAGGATCGGGCCAGGTCTATAGGGCCATCTATTTATCCCCTTCCGGCATAACCTTCACCGACAGGGAGGGACTTTGACGGAAGATGACATCTTCAAGGACCTGGGGATAAGGCCCTTTCGGAGGCTCGCCAGCAGCGGGAGGCCTGCGCCCCACCTATCCCTCCGGTTCGACTCCCACCTCTTCTCGATAGACACCAGCCGCTCGCCGAAGGGCTCCGTCCAGCCCGACGCCTACCTCATAACCCACGCCCACAGCGACCACCACGGCAAGTCGGCGATGCTCTCGCCCGAGGCGGTGGCGTCGCGGGAGACGGCCCGGGCTCTTGAGATCAGGCACGAGCGGAGGTACGAGGGCCGGACCTTCCCCGTCGGCGGGAGCGTCTTCGTCGACGAGCAGGAGGTCGTGACCTACTCCACCGGCCACACCATCGGCTCCGTCGCCTTCGGCTGGGAGACGGAGTCGGGGGTGCGGGTCCTAGTGACCGGGGACGTCAAGAACTACGAGCATCTGCCCAAATGCGATCTGCTGGTGACGGAGGCGAACTACGGCGACCCCTGGGACCCGGCCTGCCGGTTCGAGGACGACATCGTCGGCTTCGGCGACGCCGTCGAGGCTGGCGCCACCTTCGGTGCCTACGCCTTCGGCAAGGCCCAGAGGGCCGTCTCCCTCATCCGCGCTCTCGGCTGCAAAGAGGAGATCGGGATGGATGAGAAGAGCCTCGCCCTCACCCGGGAGCTCCTCCCCGGCTTCGGCCCCTTCTCGCCGGCAGAGGAGAACGGGACCGATCTGAACGTAGTCTCGCCCTGGGAGCTCTCCACCGTCAGGTCGGAGAGGAAGTACGTCCTCACCGGGAGGAGCGACCTCCCCTTCGCCCAGATCAGGATCAGCGACCACCTCGACTTCAAAGGTCTGATGAGGATGGTGGAGAAGATCTCCCCCGAGGCCGCCCTGATATACCACCCCGAAGGGAGGAGGGCGAACATGATGGCCCACCACCTCCGGGAGCTGGGGATGGCCTCGATATCCGTCAGCGAGATCGAGGACTCTTTTTAGAGATGATCTTCGTTGAGGTTCCATCCTTCAGGTCAGAGGTAGTACGCTATGAGGGGAACCATAAGGACCCCCATGGCGTGAGTCTTTCTTATCCCGGCAAACGGGGCTACAAGGCCGACGACCGTCGAGACGAGGTAAAGGAAGAGGCCGAAGGGGCCGGCAAAGCCGAAGGTCATCGCCGTCAGAAAGGCGAGGACGGCTATGCAAAGAATCCTGTAGTTCAGCCGTCTCACGACCTTTGCCGCCGCCCTCCCCGCTTGCAAAGTGGCGAAGTAAGAGAGGATAGACACCCCCAATACGATCGTCACCATCACCAGGAGGCTGTAGCCGTCTAGGTCCACCAGCTCCTCGATGGCGACGGCGGCGCCGGACCGGGGCCTCCCCACGACGAAGAGCGCCACGAGGGTGAGGAGGGAGTTGGCGGTGTTCACCCCGGATATGGATACGAGAAACTCCTGGTCAGACCCCTCCGACCCGAGCCTCGTGACGACGGTCGCCACCGCCGGGGTCACCCCCGGAACCCAGGCCACCACCGACCCCGCGAGCCCTCCTAGAAAGGCGGACCTTGCGATAGCCCTCGCCGACAGATCGAACTCCGTCTCCCTCTGATCCGGGATCTCGGCCCGAGAGGCGAGGCTGATCAGAAGCATTGAGGCACCGAAGAGGCCGCCGAGGAGGGGCAAGAGCACCTCAGGCTCAAATCCCAGGGGCGATCGGGCGAGATCCTGGTGGGCGAAGGCGAATGTGCCGAGGAGACCGCTCGTCAAAAAGAGGAGGATGGCGAAGAGCTTGTACTTCAGGTGCACGAGGGACCCCTCTCCTTCGATAACCCGCCCTCGCTCGGTCAGGATTGTGAGGGCTGCTATCGCCAGGAGGATAAAGCCCATCTTTTCCATGAACTGGTCGTAGAACCTGCCGAACAAGATCGATAAAGGAACGATCAGCACCAGGGCAACGAGGACGGAGGAGGCGCTCCCGATGGCCGATAGGCGGACCGCCTCGATCCCCCTTCCGTCGAGCATCATCTCGTGGCCGGGGAGGACGGCGAGGGCCGTATCGGCGTCGGGGGCGCCTATGAATATTGAAGGAATGATGTCGAGGAAGGTCTGGGAGACGCTCGCCGCCAGGATCGCCGCCGCTAGGTCGAAGGGATCGAGTCCCAGCTTCAGGAGGACGGGCGATAGGGCCAGCATCAGGGCCGCAAAGTTGTTGGTGTGAAGGCCAGGGGTAAGGCCGCTGCATATCCCGAGAAAAAAGCCTCCCAGCACCGATATCGCGAGAAGAATGTCTGCCATTTTTAATGGAAGTATGTCTCCTTTACTGATAAAAGATTTTCGGTATAATCCCGCCCGGACGGCAGCCGTTCAGGGGTGGAAGGGGGGTGATGGGCGCCGGGAAGTGAAAACCCTTAAATACTGTTAATCAGGTGGTTGTAGCGATCCGCAGAGGGGGCGGAAGCGCCCCATCTCTGGCGCATGGACCAGATGGTCTGAACGCGGGCTTTCGCGCGTGAGTCGGCCTCCGGGAAGGGGGCTTTGCGGAGGATTAGGATGAAGATGGTCAAAAAGACAAACCCGAGATTGGTCGCCCTCATCGACGATCTCAAGGCCGCCACCCGGGAGAACGGGGCGGCGATCTGGCGCGACGTCGCCACAAGGCTCGAGAAGCCGAGGCGGAACTACGCTGCCGTAAACGTCAGCAAGATCAACAGGCACACCGCCCCCGACGACCTGGTTCTCGTGGCGGGAAAGGTGCTGGGGTCGGGAGATATCGACCACAAGGTGACGGTGGCAGCGCTCCATTTCAGCGAACAGGCCGCATCGAAGATAAAGTCGGCCGGTGGCGAATGTCTCAAGATAGAGGAGCTGGCCGAGAAGCACCCGAAGGGTTCCGGCATAATTATTCTGAGGTGATCTGATGATTATCGACGCAACTGGGATGATCCTGGGACGTCTGGCAAGCCTCGCCGCCACCGAGCTTCTCGCAGGAGAGGAGATATCAATCGTCAACGCCGAGAAGGCCATAATCTCAGGTCGAAGAGAGAGCGTTTATAGGGAGTACGAGG
>CAZHAO010000213.1:0-3619 GCA_964530375.1 uncultured Methanotrichaceae archaeon | reverse complement strand
AAAATCAAATGTTTTTGTCTTTAAGCAACCACAATTTATTTAACTTGGCCCGCCATTTTAAAAGCGTCTGCTCTCCTGTCTCGGAGCAGAGCCGCGGGCCCCGAAGTCGGACGAGTTCTTGCGGGAAAGATCGTATAAGTCCTCATAGACAGAAGGCTCCAAGCATTCCGCCTGGGGCCTTCTGCCCTCCTCCCAGAAAGAAATCCTTTAATTTTTGGGCAGATCAAGATATGGATCTTACGGCGTAATCGGTATTCTTCCACCAGTCGCCGTCCAGGACCACAGCCCTGTAACCCATCGTCCTCAGGGCGAAGTAGAGGGTGCAGGCCTCGGGGGTTCCGTAGACCATCTGGACCTTCTCCTCATCAAGCCCCCTCCCGGAGAATAGATCGTCAAGCTCTCCAGGGGTCTTTAGGGTGCGGGCTTCGGGGTCGGAGTAGAGGTCGGAGGTCTTCAGGTTCATCGAGTTTGAGATGCGGGATGCCGCATAATCTGAGAAGCTGGACCGGGTGTCCACGATCTGAACTCCGATGCTCTCCTCCGCCTGATCCAGCATCGACTCGTTGATGAGGAGGGCCGGCCTCGATGCAGAGGTGTAGTTGGACTTTTCCGGCTCGGGCGAGTTCTGGACGAGATCGAGATCGAAGAAGGCCTCAACGTCCCCGTCCAGCCGGCTTAGGTTCTCGTGCCCCAGGCACTCGAGGGCCCAGAAGAGGTAGGCGGAGTCGTCGCCGTTACCGCAGACAACGACCGGGTCGGTCTCGTTCACCCCCAGGCGGCTGAGTTCAGCGACGGCCAAATCCAGGTCCAGGCTTCCTGCGGGCTTAAGCCACCTCCAGTAGAGGTTCCTCGCCCCCGGGAGGTGTCCATTTTCGTAATCTTCGGGAGATCTCGCGTCCAGGAGAACCCGCCCATCGAGATCGTCTTCCGGATGGAAGAGAAGCTCAGGATTTTCGTACTCGGCCACGGCATCCTCCGTCGCCCCTTTCTCCTCCCTCGACTTCAGGGCCTGATCTCGAACGCTCCCCGTCGATGTGCCCGAGTCCGCCCCATTTGGACCGATGTGGTACCTGTCCCACCACTCGTTGTAGTTGACCCAGTCAGGACAGTCGGGACAGTCCCCATTGCCTCCGGCAAGAGCGGTGCCGGCGATGACCGCCCCGAGGATCAATAGCGAAAACGCCGATCTGAGCAGGCATGAGATCCAGGATCTATTAAGGCTCAATCCGCCGAGGCGGCCCTCGTGCCGCGAAATCGATCTCGAATTTGCGATGATGATCACTCCCCATTCCCCGTACTAAAATATCCAGCTCTATTTGAGGCTGGCGAGCCGACGGAAGGGAACCTATAAATATCTAAGATCGTGCCCATCAAAGCGAAATATAGTACGTTATTGTACTTAAGTATACACTGATATTCGGAGAGATTCAATTGATCGGAAAGTCAGTAAGGATGGAGAGGATCTTCAACAGGGAGACGGACAGAACGGTTATCATCCCCATGGACCACGGCGTCACCGTCGGGCCGATCCGGGGGATAAAGAACGTGAGGGAGGCGGCGGACCTCGTCGCCGCCGGGGGCGCTGACGCCGCCGTCGTCCACAAGGGGGCGGCCTCCTTCGGCCATCGGGGGTACGGCAGGGACCTGGGGCTGATCCTCCACCTCTCGGCCTCCACCAACCTCGGCCCCGACCCGAACAACAAGGTTTTGGTGGCTACGGTGGAGGAGGCTCTGAAGCTCGGGGCCGACGGCGTGAGCATCCAGGTGAACGTGGGGGCCGAGGACGAGTCCGCCATGCTCGCCACCCTCGGCGAAACCTCGCGGAAGTGTCAGGAGTGGGGGATGCCGCTTTTGGCCATGATGTACCCCCGGGGAAAGAAGATCGAGGACGAGCACCGCGCCGAGTACATCGCCCACGCCGCCCGGGTCGGGGCGGAGCTGGGTGCCGACGTCGTCAAGACCAGCTATACCGGCGATCCAGACTCTTTCCGGGAGGTGGTGGAGGGCTGTCCCGTCCCCGTCGTCATAGCCGGCGGCCCCCGGACGGAGACGGAGGCTGAGTTTCTGGAGATGGTGGCCGACGCCATCGGCGCCGGAGCCCGGGGGGTCGCCATCGGAAGAAACGTCTTCCAGCACCGGGACCCGACCCTCATCACGATGAGGATCTGCTCCATCGTCCACCGGGGCATGACGGCAGAGGAGGCCCTGGAGGGAGAGAGGTAAATATCGGCTATTTATATCGAGAGCGGAACCTTTCTTCGATGAAATGTCCCCATGATGCCTTGGACGAAAGTTCCCTGCTGGAAGAGGCGAAGCCCCTTTACGAGGGGAAAGACCCGGCCCACGACTTCTCTCACGCCCTGAGGGTCTATCGGATCGCCAAGGCGATCGGGGAGGCGGAGGGTGCGGATATGCAGGTCGTCGCCCTCGCTGCCCTTCTTCACGACGCCGGGCCCGGGCCGAAGCGCAAGGATAGGTCCGGCGAGCCGGAGGCGAGAAAGCTCGTCGCCGTCAGGGATTTTTTAGAGAGAAGGGGCCTTTCAGAAAACGTCATAAAGAAGGTTTTGTATGCGGTGGAGGTTCACAGCTTCTCGAAAGGGATCAAGCCCGCCACCCTCGAGGCGAAGGCCCTCCAGGACGCCGATCGGCTCGACGCCATCGGCGCCGTAGGGATAGCCAGGGTATTTCTGACGGGAGGCGCCCTCGGCCGACCCCTCTACAGCCCCGAGGACCCCTTCTGCCGGGAGAGGGAGCCGGACGACGGAAGGTGGAACCTGGACCATTTTTTTTCGAAACTTTTGAAGCTTGAAGAAGGGATGCAGACCGAGACGGGAAGGATGCTCGCCCGGAGGAGGGGGGCCGTCTTGAGGAGGTACCTATCGGACCTGGAGGAGGAGATCTCGAAAGGGATATAGGGAGAGAGGGAGGACCGAAGAGGAGGAAGAAGGAGAGACGGCGAAGGAGAGAAGGCCGAGGAAGAGGGGCAGACGGAAAGGAGATGGAGAAGATGGAGCTAATTTTGCACCCGAAGTCGGAGATCGATGCGAGGACGAAGAAACTTCAGAGCAGGATGGAGGACCTGACGGGAGCGATCCTCTTTCAGTCCGTGGATATGCTCTACTTCTCGGGGACGGCCCAGGAGGGGCTCGTCTACGTCCCCGCGGACCCGGATGCCGAGGCCGTCGTCATGGTGAGAAAGAGCTTGGAGAGGGCGAGGTCGGAGTCGCCCCTGGATGTCTCGCCCCTCGGGAGCCTCCGAAACCTCAGGGCAGACCTCGCCATCCCCCAGGGGGCAAAAATCGGCCTGGAGCTGGACGTCCTTCCCTTCAACAACTACGCCCGGGTGAGGCGGGCCCTGGGGGACGCGGAGCTCGTCGACGTCTCCGAGAGGATCAAAGAGATCAGGTCCGTCAAGTCGAAGTTTGAGATCCGCCTGACGAGGGAGGCGGCCCGGATCCTGGACGCGGGGATCAGCTCCATCCCCGACCACCTGGAGGAGGGGATGGCCGAGATCGAGCTGGCTGCAAAGGTCGAGGCGGAGATGCGGGCCCTCGGCCACCAGGGATCCATCCGGTTCCGGAGGTTCAACATGAATCTGCCCATGGGCCACCTGATGGCG
>CAZHAO010000212.1:0-3632 GCA_964530375.1 uncultured Methanotrichaceae archaeon | reverse complement strand
GGCTCATCCAAACTCGTCGCAGTGGTGCGGGGTACCGACATCTTTATTTGATAGGTCTGCGTATGCCCCGCCCAGCGGGCCGGTAGATCAGGGGTAGATCGCTACCTTGGCATGGTAGAGGCCTCGGGTTCAAATCCCGACCGGTCCATGGGGCTTTTAGGGCGCTTAACTACATAGAATCGCTTATAATTTGTTTATATATCTGAAAACGTCCTTTTCGGGACTAAATCCGAATATTTAGAGTTGGTTCGATCAAATATGCATATTTATCCCTCGAAATTTCGAATAGACCCCCATTCGCCCGGAGTCCGTACCGTCTTTCCAGGTCGAAAGGTTCAGATACCATAGAGGTGTTGGTTGATGGATATGATAGGGGCGATCGAGACCCTGATTTTGGCCTTCACCGTCGGGCTGACAGGAGCCCTGGCCCCCGGCTCGACCCTGGTGGCCACCATAAACTCGTCCCTCCAGAGGGGGTGGACGATGGGGCCGAAGGTGGCGGCGGGCCACGCCCTCACCGAGGTGGCGATATTCCTCCTCATCGTCGAAGGGATGGCCGCGGTGGCAGAGGAGCATACCGGCATCGTCGCCGCCGTCGGCGGGACGGCCCTGATCTCGTTCGGCCTTCTGACTTTGAAGGGGAGCAAGACCGCCACCATGGAGATATCCGAGAGGGGGGCGACCTCAAACCCGTACCTGGCGGGAGCCCTCACCAGCGTCGCCAACCCCTACTTCTGGATATGGTGGCTCTCCGTCGGCTCGGCCCTGGTTCTGGCGGAGCTTCGGGAGAGCCTCGTCCTCGCCATGATATTCATGATAGGCCACTGGAGTGCGGACTTCGGCTGGTACACCCTCGTCTCCACGAGCCTGGACCGGGGGAGGACCCTCCTCTCCGAGGCGAACTACAGGAGGACCCTCGCCCTCTGCGGCGCCTTCCTCGTCCTCTTCGGGGCCAGCTACCTGGCCAGCGCCTGGTCAGGTTAGCCATAATCTCAGCCAAAGCCAAGTTTCGGCAAAATCGTCAGAATCTTATATAATGCGGGAGGGTGAGGGTGGAGGAGATCTCGCTTGAACTGGAAAGAAGACGCCGCCTACCTCAGGTCCATCCGCCCCTACATACTCATATCTGTCTACCTATTCCTGACGACGGCGGCCCTAGGGTTCGTAGCCTCGGTTCGAAATCCGGAGCTGGCCGCCACCTACGTCGGGGACGTGGCGGAGAAGCTGCAGTGTATATTGGACCTCTCTCCGCCCAAGATGATGATGGCGATATTCCTGAACAACCTCTTCTTATCGACTATGGCCCTCCTGCTGGGGGTGGGGTTTGGGATCGTCCCCCTCATCGTGGTGATCATGAACGGCCTGGTGGTGGGGCTCGTCGTCCATCAGGCGATCTTGGCGGGGGGTCTCGCCTTCGTCGTCGTCGCTCTTCTCCCTCACGGCATCATCGAGCTACCTACGGTTCTGATCTGCATCGGGGTCGGGTTTAGGCTCGGCCACCTGATGATCAGAACGCTTCTGGGGAGGGCGGGCGACCTGGAGGGCGAGCTGAGGCAGGCGTTGCGCCTCCTCCGGTGGGTCGTCATCCTCCTCTTCGTCGCGGCCGTCATCGAGACCTTCATAACCCCCATCCTCATACAGCCTTTCGTCCAGCCCATTTTAGATTTGCAATCATCGCCGGTGATGTAATGACCGAGTCCAAACTGCCGAGCAAAGATAACTTCAGCGAGTGGTATCACGAGCTTTTGAAGGCCGGGGAGATCATCGACGTGCGGTACCCCGTCAAGGGGATGTGCGTCTGGTACCCCTTCGGCTTCGCCCTCCGAAGGAACGTCTACGACCTGATGAGAGAGCTCCTCGACCCCGACCACCAGGAGACCCAGTTTCCCCTCCTGATCCCCGAGACCGAGTTCATGAAGGAGGCGGAGCACATCAAGGGCTTCGAGGACGAGGTTTACTGGGTGACCCACGGCGGGAATAGTCCCCTCGACATAAAGCTCGCCCTCCGGCCGACGAGCGAGACGGCGATATACCCCATATTCAAGCTCTGGGTGAGAAGCCACGCCGACCTCCCCCTCAAGATCTACCAGATCGTCAACACCTTCCGGTACGAGACGAAGCACACCCGGCCCCTCATAAGGCTGCGAGAGATCACCTCCTTCAAGGAGGCCCACACCGTCCACGCGACCTGGGAGGAGGCGGCAGAGCAGGTGGAGGCTGCCCTCACCATCTACGCTGAGTTCTACCGCCGCCTGGCAATACCCTTTTTATTTGCAAAGAGGCCCTCCTGGGACAAGTTCCCCGGATCGGACTACTCCATCGCCCTGGATACGGTGATGCCGGACGGAAGGACGCTCCAGATCGGGACGGCGCACCTTTTGGGGACGAACTTCGCCACCACCTACGACATCACCTTCGAGAACGAGGCTGGCGAGCAAGTGTACGCCAACCAGACATGTTACGGCGTCTCCGAGAGGTGCATCGCCGCCCTCATCTCCGTCCACGGCGACGACAACGGGCTCGTCCTGCCGTGGTCGGTGGCCCCGGTCCAGGTGGTCATCGTCCCGATCTTATTCAAGGATAAGGAGGCGACGTTGGAGGTCTGCCGGGACCTGAAAGCGAAGCTGGCGGCTGCCGGGATGAGGGTCGTCATCGACGAGAGCGACGAGAGGCCGGGGGCGAAGTTCTACAAGTGGGAGCTGAAGGGGGTCCCAATTCGAATCGAGATCGGGCCTCGGGACATCAAGAACGGAGTTGCAGTCCTCGCAAGGCGGGACGGCAAAAAGCTGACTGTGACCCTGGACGACCTCAAGACGACGATCCTGGCGGAGGCCGAGGACCTCACCGAGGCGATGCAGGCCCGGGCCTCGGCCTTCCTTGAGAGCAAGGTGAAGGACTGCGAGACGCTGGAGGAGGCGAGGGTCCAGACCGCGGCCGGGGTCGCCCGGGTCGGATGGTGCGGCTCGGAGGAGTGCGGCCACAGGATCGAGGACGAGGTCGGCGCGGCCGTCCTCGGCGAGCCGTGGCGCGCCCAAGAGACCTATCAGGGAAGCTGCATCGCATGCGGCGCTAGGACCGAGAAGTGCGCCCTCCTCGCGAGGCAGTACTGAGATCTACAGGAAATCCCGAGCAGAAGCAGCAGAAGACAGCAGAGACGGATCATGAAGATTCTGATCGCCGAGTACGCCGTCGCCACGGGCCTTCCGGGGACCTACCAAGGGGAGGGAAGGGCGATGCTCTCGATCCTCGCGAGGAGCTTCGAGCAGCTCGGCCACGAGGTCGTCTACCCGACGGCGGGGCCTGCCATCGGCGCAGGGCGGGGAATCGTTCTCGAAGGCAAAAGCGATGATCACTTCGAGGATTTTCTCGCTGGTTCGGGCGCGGACGCAGGGCTCGTGATCGCCCCCGACGAGATTCTGCCCAGATTTTTGGAAGTCCTCGAAAAAAGCACCGTCAACCTCGGCTGCTCCCCCGCAGCCGCGAGGATCTCCGCCGACAAGCTCGCCTGCACCCGCCGCCTTGAAGAGGAGGGGGTTCCCGTCGTCGAGATCGCCGGTTCGAATGATGACGGCCCTTTCGTCCTGAAGCCCCGGTTCGGCTGCGGCTCCGAGAGGATGGAGCTTGTCGATACG
>CAZHAO010000211.1:0-3636 GCA_964530375.1 uncultured Methanotrichaceae archaeon | reverse complement strand
ATGTTTTTCTCCGACAGTGTCCCTATTATATCCGCCAGGCTGTGGGTAGCCGGATCTATATCTTTTATCGTTAGCCCGAGGCTCGCCAGGGTGTCGTTTACTTCTTTCGACGGGTTTAACAGGGATATCATAGCGGTTTTGAGGATGGTTCCCGCCTGTTCACCCCCATATCCCGCGTTATATAGCCCCATAAGGGCCCCGGTCGTTTCCTCCAGCGACCATCCGAGTGACTGACCTATTGGTCCTGCCGCCCTCATCGAATAGGCGAGCTTGTCAAGATTCGCCTGAGAGTAGCTGGTGGCGGCGGAGAAGACGTTGGCCACCCGCCCGGCATCGCTGGCCTCCAGTCCGAACTGTGATATGGTGGCGGTCATCAGATCGGCGGTGAAAGCCAGATCTTTTCCACCCGCCCCGGCGAGCTTCAGGGTATCGGCCAGCCCGGAGGTGATCTTATCAGCATCCCACCCGGCCGACGCCATATAGTACATCGCATCGGCGGCTTCGGAGGCGGAGAAGACGGTTGAGGCCCCCGCGTCCCTCGCCACCCTGGAGAGGCGTTCCATCGCGTCGGTTCCGCCACCAGTCACGCTGGCGACGTTGGCCATCGATTGCTCGAAGTCGCCGGAGAGCTTTAGAACCCCGGCTGCCGCTCCGACGATGGGAAGCGTTACCCCGGCGGTAAGCTTCTTTCCGGCGTTCCCTATGCTCTCGGCAGCCGAGTCGATCTTACCGGCTACTTTTTGGAGTGATCCTTCTGCTTCGGACAGCCCCCGCTCAAAATCGTCCTTTTTGAGGTATAGACCGGCCTCTACTCTTCCGACCTCCATCTATACCGCCTCCTCGATTTTAGGGGCCTTAAAACGCCTCTCCTGGCCTCGTCTTCTTATCATTTTTTCGTGGCTCCGGGTGGGCGGGGGATTCCTAGCTTCGTGGCCTCGTCGATCCGCTTCTCCAAGGAAGGCTTCGATCGGGCTGGCCTAAAGCACTCTTCGTAGCGTTTCAGCTTCCCGGCCCATGCCGCCCCCACCAGAGCGGCCGTGTTCCAGGCGAGGCGGTTGAGCCCTTCTTGCCGCCTCTCTTCAGCTTCACGCCACGTTTCTATCTTCAGTTCGAATTCAGAGGCGGTCAGTCCCCAGAACTCTCCGGGGGAGAGTCCGAGGGTTCCGACGCCGAGTCTTTCGACCTCTTCCCAGCTCCATCCGGTGGATCGGTCTCCTCCAGTTCTGCAAGCCGTTTCATTAGCGTGGCGTCGGCGGCCCTTTGCATCTTTTGCCGCTCCAGGGAAGCGATCTTGAGAGTTCGCTTGATCTCCGCTGGCGAGTTTCCCAGGGCCGCCAGAAGCTCCTCCATCACCACCTTAGATAGCTCGTCCATCTTAGGGTCCTTTTCCCGGTAGGCTTCCAGAAGGTCGTATACCTCATCGTCGGTGACTTCAGGATTGGCGGCTTTTAGCATCTCGATGACTACCCCTGCCAGAGCCCCCCGCTGATTCATATTCATTAAGACGGATAGGAGGGGCATCTTAAGACGATCCTCCAGGGCTACCTGCGCCCTGAAGGTCAGTTTGTACTCTCTCCGATCTCCCGCGAAGTTGAAAAATTTAGGTTTCGCTATGTAATCACCCTCTACGTGTAGCTCTCGTCCTTCTGATGCCGTACCGCGCCGGTGAACGTCCAGGTCATCCTGTCGCCTACCACCTGGCCGGTATTCGCTGACTTGGAATAGTTGCTCAGGTAGCCGTCGGCCTCCACCCTCCGGCGGCCCGTCCCGGTGAGGACGAAGAATACCGCTGTCAGCTTTGCATCCATCTCGTCGAACATACCAGGGATCACCCAGTAGTCCGAGACGGTCCCGGTCCCTCCATCGAGACCTGGAACGTACTCCCGATGGTTCGAGGAGTCCCGGCTCGTCACCTCCACCAGATCGACCTCCGGCGATACCTCGAAGTCGTAGGCATGGCAGACGGGCCTCATAATGGCTTTCGTCCCGCTCACCGTCACCGGGTTGTCTTCCTGCGAGGCGGCGAAGACGACCATGCCGAGCTTGAAGTCGATGGTGAATCCTTCGGTCTCCTCGTCGCCGTCTACCTTGACGGTGATATCCTCGTCCTCGATCCAGTAGCGGTCGGTGATCTCGACGGCCTGGTAGTGTTTCGCGTCGCCGAGGTTGAGGAGGAGGAGATCAGTGAACTCTTCCGTCCGATCGTTTGATCCGCCCGTCAGGGCCTCGGCCGGGCTCATTTCGACGACGACCCCGGAGCCGTCGTTCCCTTCGGCCAGAGATACCGCCACCCATCGGGAAGCTTCCCGGTGAGCGTTGAGGATGGCCATGATCTGCGAGGCTTTGGTGGTTATGTTCCCGTCGCCATCGGTGGCGAGAGATACCTCGATAGCCGCGGCCGTAACCGTAACCCCAAGCTTCGCGTTGTTTCCGCCCGGATCGACGTATTCGATGGTAATGGCGTTTCCGATGGTCCCGCCCATCTGGGCGGTGAAGACGAGGTCCCTGTCGACCTCGCCTAAATCAGTTTCAAGCGCCGCCCTCTTCTTCGTCTGCACGTAGAAGGAGGCGGCGTGTCCTGCAAGTGCCTCACTCATCGTTTCACCCGATCACGCGCTATCGGCGTCGTAGGTTATCTCCCCGGTGAACTGGATCGTTATCCTCATGGTGACGGCGTCGCCGGTGCTGGAGGAGACGGGCATCCCGGACAGGTAGCAGTCGCCGTATATGCCGTATCCGTCGTTGGAGCCTTCGTCCATGTTCACCCGGATGGCGAACTTATCTTTCCCCTGGAAGTAGGTCCAGAGAGCGTCCTGGCCGTCCACGTCGGACTTCAGGTAGTTGACCTCCAACGTGCAGGTTGCCCCGTCCAGGCCGGGGATGTATTCGCGGTGGCCTTCGCTACATTGGCTGGTGACTTCCACCATGTCCACATCCCAGGGGATGTCAAAGCTCTTCACTTCACCGATCTTGTCCCCGTCTTTCGTCGGATCGCTGCCAGCCGTCCCGATGTAGACGAATCCTTCCCAAACAATTGCTGTTGTTGCCATTTACTTATTCACCTCACAACTTTTTCATGACTTCAAAATCGCAGTACGTTTTCCAGAGAGGTATCTCTTTCACTACCTCCTGGCCGAGTTGCCCCGGTGGATGTAGCGCCCGGCATCGGAGCCAGCGCGTGTCATTTACCGTGGTATTCAATTTTGTCAACGTCGCCCGAATCGCTTCGATCTCGGTCTGAGCGGCGAGCTGACTAGGATTCCTGACCTGCACCTGAAATTTTGGATACTCGTAACCTATCAGATCGTCCGGCGACCCGCCGTAGACCTTCACCATCACGGCGGCGGCCGGGGCTGCATCGACGAAGGTAGAGACGAAGATCGTCGTCCCGAAGGTTCCATGCCCCCCGGCCTCCAACATCGTTACGATATCCTGAATCACTCCCATATTTCACCTCAGATCGAGATGCCGGCCGAACGATGCCAGTAGAAAGATGAGAAGGGATACCCCTCCTAGGATGTACCACCTCCAGTTTTCGAGGGCGTCCACCCGGCACTCCAAGTCGTGTTGTGTTTCGCAGATGCCCCCCTTCCCGGTGATTTTCGCATTGAGATGTTGGAGATCCTTCGCTATCTG
>CAZHAO010000210.1:0-3665 GCA_964530375.1 uncultured Methanotrichaceae archaeon | reverse complement strand
CCATGATCTCGGGGAACTCGGCCTCCCAGTCGAAGGCGTTCACCCTGTACATCTCCTCCTCGTCGAAGAGGGAGGTCTGGCCGTCGTAGAAGTCGGGGCCGATCAGCGAGTTTCCGCACTTTATGTTCTCGCCGAGGTCGGGAAGAGCCCGCTCGTTAAAGAGGGTGAGCTGCCGGGAGATCGTCTCCCGGTTCTCGCCTTCTAAGACTTTGAGCTGGAGGGAGAGCTTCGTCACCTCCACCGCCGCAAGGTCGATGTCGACGCCGTAGATGTTGTTCAGTAGGATCCGCTTCCTCTCGGCGGTCGTGAGCCTCCACTCGCCGCCTTGAACCTGAACGATCGGGAATTGACCGGCGGCCCTGGTGGCGGGGCTGCTCTTCCTCGGCCGGCCCCGCCCCCGCCGCCTGCCATCTCCGGCGCCGCCGGTCCCGGCTCCAGCGCTGGCGGCGGCGGTGCAGCTATCCGGCAGGAGGGCGCGAACATCCTTGGAGGTCTCGGGGGCTCCCGCCTCAAGGAGGGGGACGAGATGGTCGGCGTACCACCCCAGATGCCAGTCCAGGAGCCGCTGGTACGCGCCGATGAGAAAAGATCCGGAGCCGCAGGCGGGGTCGAGGATTCGCAAGGAAGAGACGGCGGTGGGGGTCTCGCCTTCCAGGAGCCTCCCGACGGTGTTATCGACGATGTACTCGACGATGTACGTCGGGGTGTAGTAGACGCCCCCCGCCTTCCGGACCTCGGGCTTGTACTCCACCTCGACGTCGCCGTCATCCCCGAGGCTGATCACCTTTCCCAAAAACTGCTCGTAGACGTGGCCGAGGATCTCCGCCGGGATCACCGCAAACCGGTAGGGGCTCTTCGGCGGATAGAGGTTCTCGATCATCTCAGAGAGGACCGCATCGTCGATCTTGAGACCTGGGGTCAGCCTGTCGGGCTCTCCTCGCCCGGACTCTTCCTTGAAGTGGAAGAGGCCGGAGTTGTACCGCTCGTCCGCCTGCCTGAAGATCTCGACGAGCCTCGCGTAGACCGCCATCTCGCCCGCCAGTTGGTCTTTCAGCTGGCAGAACTTCTCAATCCCCCGGTCCTCGCAGATCCGGAGGAAGACTATCCGGTCGATGGTGTTCTGGACCGAGGAGTTCAGCTCCCTCACCGTCAGGTCGGGGTTGTTCTTGTGGATGTTCTTTGCCAGGATCTCCCGCCAGGAGTCGATCTCCCGCAGAAAGGCCTCGTCGACGGCGATCGTGCCCCTCGCCTTCTTCTTCGACTCGATGTACCTCTCAAGAGACCCCCCAAGAACCGCCTCCCGGGAGAAGAGGGCGGCGATCTCGTCCCAGTGATCAATGTACTTATCGTAGGTGAAGTGGCGGAGGAGCCCGACCTTCGGCGAGTCGGAGTTCGAGGGCTCGATCCGGCAGTCGTAGATCGAAAACTCCTCGAAGTCGGTGAGGAGGCTTATCGATAGGCCCGCCGACCAGGCGTAGCTTCGGAGCTGAAACGCCGCCTTGACGTCGTTTTCGAGGTTGACGGAGGGCTTCTTCGCCTCGATGAAGAACTTCCGGGCCGTGCCGATGTAAAAGCCGTAGTCGGGATTTTTCGTCGCGTCTCTGACCAAAACCGAGTCCTCGTGGACGACCTCTCGATGAAGCCCAGAACGGCCGCCTCTGTTCTCTACATCCCAGCCCAGGGCATCGAAGAAGGGGTCGATGAACTCTCGTCTCAGCTGGGTTTCGTTATACCTGCCTGACGTGTATTCGTCGACGTTTCTCTCAAACCGCTCCACCAGCTCTCTGATCTCTTTTGGCGCCGTCAACTTCTCCCTTCCTCCGTCCACCGTCAATGGCGAGATAGTACTTACGCTTTATCTTCGTCCGGTGGCCGCTCCAACCCTCCGCCGAGGGAAGAATAATTTTAATAGAATATAATTACAAATAGAAAATCAGGCCGACGGGGGCGAGATCCGCCTCCTGCCCCGACGACATCAGCCCGGTCCCGGAAGCCCAAACAGCTTTCTTCGCCGCCGACCCCGGCCCCTCGGAATACGTGCACCGCCGTCGCCTTGAAGGTCAGATAGACGTGGTCGCCCTCGGCGAGCTCCATCTCCTGACATCCGCGCCGGGTCAGCATCGCCATGAAGGGTATCCCAGCGTCGACCCAGATCTTCACCATCATCCCGCCGTTGGCGATCTCCTCGACCTTGCCCGAAAAGGAGTTTCGAGCGCTGGACTTGAGGGGGGCCTTGGAGATGAGGATATCCTCGGCCCGGACCGAGGCGAAGACCTCCCGACCGTTTTGGCCCTCCATTTTGTAATCCCTCCCGTCTTCGATTTCATCCCCATCGAGATCCTCCGTCGCCGAGACTATTTTGAGGCCGTCCACCTCGATCTCGATGAGGCCTCCTTTCTCGGACGCGACGCCTTTGAATACGTTCTCGACCCCGACGAAGCTTGCGATCATCTCAGAGTTGGGCCTTCGAAAGACCTCCTCGGGGGTCCCCACCTGGACGATCCCGCCCCCGTTCATCACCGCCACCCGATCGGCCAGGGAGAAGACCTCCTCGAAGTTGTGGGTGACGTGGATTATCGTCGTCCCGTAAGCCCGATGAATCCTCTTCAGCTCCCGCCGGAGCCTCTCCCTCGTGGCGCCGTCGAGGGCGCTCAGGGGCTCGTCGAGGAGCAGAACCTTCGGCTCCATAACGATCGCCCTCGCCATCGCCACCCTCTGCTTCTCGCCGCCGCTGAGGGTATCGGGCCGCCGGCCGGAAAGGTGGCTTATCCCCAACAGATCCGAGACCGCAGCCACCTTCTCCTCGATCTCGGCGGGAGAGGCCTTCTGTGACCGCAGTCCGAAGGCGATGTTCTCTTTCACCGATAGGTGGGGAAAGAGCATGTAGTCCTGGTAGACCATCGAGATCCTCCGTCTCCTCGGAGCCTCCTCGGTGATATCCCGCCCGTCGAGGATTATCCTCCCGGCATCGGGAGAAGATATCCCGGCCACCGCCTCCAAGAGGACAGTTTTTCCCGAGCCGGTGGGCCCGATGATGACCAGATACTCGCCGGACCCCACCTCCAGGGATACGTCCGCGAGGACGAAATCGCCGAGATCTTTGGAGACCCTCTCAATCTTCAGCATCTTCTCCTCCACCCTTCTCCATACACGACCCTCTCGTCCTAAAGGCGGAAACCTCCGACCCGAAGCTCGAAGACATATAGAGAGACGACGGAGATCAAAATCAGGATAGTCGCCACCGATATCGCCTCGTCGAGCTTCCCGCAGGACATGTTCAAAAAGAGGGACGTGGGCAGGGTCTCAGTCCTCATCCTCGTCGCCCCCGCCAGCATCAGAACCGCCCCGAACTCGCCGATCGCCTTGGACCAGGTGATGACAGACCCCGCCAGAAGGCCGTTGGAGGCCATGGGGAGGGTAACCCTCATGATCGCCTGGGCATCGGTGCACCCCAGGGTCTTGGCGACGTGCTCGTACCTCGGGCTTATTCCCTCGAAGGTGGACCTCATCACCCTCAGCATGAAGGGTACGTTCACGAAGAACTGGGCGATCACGATCCCCAGGGGGGTGAATACGAAGACGAGCCCCGCCTCAGATAGCCCCCTTCCGAGTGGGCTCGTCCCGAAGAAGAGGAGGAGGCCGACCCCCGCCACCAGGGGCGGGAG
>CAZHAO010000209.1:0-3688 GCA_964530375.1 uncultured Methanotrichaceae archaeon | reverse complement strand
CTGACGGAGATGCTCTTCGGGGAGAGGGTATCCCTCTTCGACCAGCGGCTCATAAGCCGCCTCGGAAATACGGACGTGAGGGAGCACATCCGGGCGGTCTTCGTCCCCCTCCTTCTGAGCAAAAGCACTGTAAAGCTCGATGAGAGAGCCCTGGGGACGAGCAAGTCAGTGGTCCAGTGGAAGCCCTATCAGGCCAGCCACTCCGAAAAACACCCGGCGATCGAGGCGCACAATACGGCCTTCAACCTGGTCCCCTGCAGCAACGCCTTCGAGGCGGACATGGCCAGGTTCCTGGCCCGGGCGCCAGATGTGGCCGCCTTCTGCAAGAACGGAGGCCCCGAGGCGGTGAGGATCGATTATCAGAACCACACCGGCAGGCTGGCCCACTACACTCCAGATTTCTTGATCCGCAAGACCAGCGGAAATTATGTGATGCTGGAGACGAAAGGCCGGGTGGACATAGACGTTCCGTTGAAGATCCGAGCCGCCATCGCCTGGTGCCAGGCGGCATCCGGCAGCGGAATTCGGTGGGATTACCTCTACGTCCCCGAGGAGATCTTCGGGAAGGCCGACGACAACCATCTGGAAGCTCTCTTCCCCCTCTGCGAGCCTGCGACGCAAAACCTCATCAGAGAGAGGATCGAGGCCCCCCTGAGTTTGGAGAAGGGCAACTTAGAGAGGCTCACCGTCGACGAGTTCATCCTCGAAAAGGATCTGGACCGACTTCCTCCAAAGGCCAAGAAATGCGTCCAGGAATCCATCGCTCTCTTCAATTTCCTGGAGAAGAAAGACGGCGTATCCTATGCTCCAGTCTTCACCCCCCTCCTCGGAGCCATCGATGATGCTGCAAAGACCTTCGTCATCGAGACCCTCAAGGCATCCATTCCAGAAGATCTCAACCGACGACAGAGGTTCTTCGAGCCCGACTTGACAGTCCTTCATCCCAGAGATGAAAATTTCACCAGGCGACAGGCGATCAACTTGCGCAGGACATTGGTGGAGAATGATGGCGTAATGCCGGTGGGACTATTGAAGTGGTGCATCGAATACGCGAGGAGCCCCAAGGTTCCACCGGGGGGCATCTTCATCGCCGTTAAAAACGAGTTCGAAGATCTTGCAAAAACAGAATTATTAGATACAGTAAATGAGATCTATTCATTCCGAAATGAGTACATAGCCCACCAAGAAAAGGAGCTAGACGATAGAAACGAGGCAAAACGGGCCTTAAGCCATTGGATAAAAGGGCTCGATCTTATTCTGAGGGAAAAGGAAATTCGGCATGTGTTTTGAACCTAAAACTGAGCAAAGGAAAATAGCAGTAGCTCAAATGGGTCAAACCGTTTATATATTAAAAATATTTATTAATATAAAAATGCGTACTCGATACATCAGCCACCGGCCAGCCCTTCGCAGTAGGCCGAGAAGGGAGCGGGCTGTACCGGCATGAAAATAAACTAATACCATCAGATCGAATATGCCCATCAATCGTGATACACCCAGAGGGATCGATCATGGTAAGCCTTTTCAAGAAGGATAAGGAGATCACGGCGAAGGAGAAGGAGAGGAGAGATAAGCAGGAAGAGAGGCGGAAAAGAGCCCGGGCTCGAGGAGAGAGGCCCATAAAATAGATGCCGCCATCCGGAGGAGCAGGTCTCAGGCCGATGCAGAGGCAGAGTAACCAAAATCTATTTGGTGAAGGGGGATCGAGGAGGATCGGGTTGTAGAATGATGATCTCGGTGCTCGATATCGGAGGCGCTTTTCGTTGAAGATCGGTGTGGACATCGATGGCGTGTTGGCAGACCAGGTCGGCGCCGTCCTGGAAGTGATCGAAAGAGAATATGGTCATAAATATTGTAAAGATGACGTCGACCGTGCCCACTGGACCTTCGAAGGAAGAGAGCTCTGGTCGGAGATAGCAAGGCTTCTGGCAGACCCGGAGTACACCCGGAGCCTGCCGCTGATAGAGGGGTCTGTGCGAGGCGTAAGCCAGATCATTCATCATGAAGTTTTTGTGGTCACAGCCCGGCGGCCCAACTCCGAAGAGGCCACCAAAGAGTGGCTGAAGGCTCACTTTCCATGTCTTAAAGGTTACTTTCACGCCCGGACCGGGACGAAGCAAAACGTCCCCGCCGACGTCCTGATAGACGACCTCGACCTCAACATCGTGGAGTTCGTCAGGAGCCATCCCGGCCGAAGAGGAATTCTCTTCACCCATCCTTGGAGCATCAACGACACGGGCATCGAAGATTACTCCGAGCAGGTCTACTATTGTCCCGGGTGGCAGAGCGTTGTGAAGGCGATCGATGATATCGACAGGACAGGATGAGGCCGGCGTCCGGGGCGATCTGGGATCGACCGCTGAAAGATGACATTATAGATCAAAATTCCTTCTCAGGAACGTTTTTACCCCGGGGCGTCGTCTGCCGGGCATGAGCGATGCGAAGAGAATCATACCCTGCCTCGACGTGAAGGTCGTCGACGGCCAGCCCTCCGTCGTCAAGGGCGTCAAGTTCGTGGACCTGAAGCGGCAGGGCGACCCCGTAGAGTTCGCCATCCGATATGAAGAGCAGGGGGCCGACGAGCTGGTCTTTTTGGACATAACCGCCTCCGCCGAGGGGCGAAAGACGATGGTGGACGTCGCCCGGCGGACCGCCGAGGCGGTCTCGATCCCCTTCGCCGTCGGCGGCGGGATCGGAAGCCTGGAGGGGATCGTCGAGATCCTCGACGCCGGAGCCGATAAGGTGGGGATCAACACCGCGGCGGTGAAGGACCCGGACCTGATCAAGAACGCCTCCAAGGCCGTGGGGGCCGAGAGGATCACCGTCGCCATCGACGCCAGAAGAAACCCCACCCTCAGGAAGGGCGTCTGCGCCTTCAAGCTCGAGGACGGCAGAGACGCCTGGTTTGAGGTGGTGATCTACGGCGGGAGAAAGCCCGTAGATATCGACGCCATCGACTGGGCCCGCCGGGTCGAGGAGCTGGGCGCGGGAGAGATCCTCCTCACCAGCATGGATCGGGACGGGACCAACGACGGCTACGACATCCCCCTCACCAGGGCGGTCTCCGAGGCGGTCGAGATCCCGGTGATCGCGAGCGGCGGGGCCGCAAATCCGGAGCACATGCTAGAGGCCTTCCTGGAGGCGGGGGCCGACGCCGCCCTGGCGGCGGGGATCTTCCACCGGGGAGAGTACACTGTGAGGGAGGCGAAGGAGTACCTCCGGTCCCACGGGATCGACGTCTCGCTGGACTGAACCCGATCTTGGGTCTTCCAGGTCAAACGGGTGAGAGGGACCCTAGCCCGTCCTCTTTTTTGGTGTCGGTTTGAATCGAGGGCAAAGCATCCCGAACTCGGGGTTAAAGGCGCCGAAAAGATCCCGCCTACCTCGTCACCAACTCAAAAAACGCCATCAGACGGCTCTATTCTTCCGCAGATCTCTGATATCCCTGTAAATGTCCAGCGTTATGGAGAATATTACGCCGGCAGATAGCAGGGCCATAAAAATGCCTTCCAATATCATACAGACCATTTCCTATATATTCTATATAGCAGTATATTCCATATATACTTTGTGATTCGCCGGCAGGGCCAAAAAGATGCCTTCCATATATACTTTGTGATCCGCCGGCGGCGTTGTGGAGTCCTGAAATTATTTCGCGCCCCGTTGGATTCAATGCAGTTTGAATTAT
>CAZHAO010000208.1:0-3691 GCA_964530375.1 uncultured Methanotrichaceae archaeon | reverse complement strand
CCGATGAGCCCGACCTGCCGCCCGTACCTTGCCTCAACCTCCAAATCGGGCATCTCGACCCCCAGAAGCTGTCATATCGCTTTCTATCAGCCCCTTCAGCCCCCCACCACCGCCGGAAAGAGGGCAGCCTCGTCTCCATCCGCCAGGACGGTCTCTGACCCCTCCAGAGACTCGAAGTGTCTCCCGTTGACCATCACGTTCACGTCTTCTTTGACCTTGCCGGAGGCGTCGAAGATCTGGTCGGAGAGGTCGGCAGACCTCGATGCCAGCTTTTTCAGAAGCTCGAAGACGGTGGCGCCTTCGGGAAGTTCGACCTCCATCTCCCCCCCCAGACGGTCTCTATACCGTGCGAAGGCCTTCAGTCTGATTATCATGGTCGTCCTGCGATCTCCTTTATCCGCTCCAGGGCAGAGATGGCGTCCTCCCTCTTGAGGTCTCTCTTTTCCATTCGGAGGAACCTTTTGAAGCCCTCCCGCTGGGACTCGCCGAGGCCCTCCGCCTCGTCCAGGATCCTGTCGTAGGTTCTTTTTGGAAAGTAGAGGGACGAGGCGGCGGCGAGGATCCTCTCGCCGGCGTCCGGGTCGATGTATCCCGACTCCAGGGCGGCTCGAACGTTATCCCTGATGTTCACCAGGGGCTCGGATAATGGGGCGTAGCTGATCGGATCGAAGATGAGGGCCACCTCGTCGTCGGAGACGAGGACTCCCTCCCGATAGAGCCGGAATATCTCGCCCACCCCCTCCATCCCGAAGGGGTGGAGCTCGGCGGCCCGGAGGGCCCCCATGCTGGAGGCTCCGACGACGAAAACCCCCATCTCCAGGACCGCCAGGACCTCCTTGTGGGCGACGGCGCTGTCCTGGAAGAAGACGCCGTCGATGAGCCCCACAATTTTGGCGCCCTCCTTCGCGGCCCTGAAGACGTCGCCCCTCTTGGCGGGGGGGCGATAGTCAGCCTCCAGGATCTTCCCGGCCCCAGCCCTAT
This sequence comes from uncultured Methanotrichaceae archaeon, assembly GCA_964530375.1. Taxonomy (GTDB): domain Archaea; phylum Halobacteriota; class Methanosarcinia; order Methanotrichales; family Methanotrichaceae; genus Methanocrinis. The sequence continues at coordinate 2,710 of CAZHAO010000208.1, read as the reverse complement.
CGAGGCTCGGCCCGAGAAAGACGACGATGTCTATTGATCTCATCTCTGCACCGCTTGCCCCGCCGGTCCGGGTCCATGGCAGAAAGCTCCAGGCCGGGAACCATCACCCTCACCACGGGGACCCCGATCTCCTGGCGGGTGAGGTCGACGACTATGGCTCTCTCCATCCCCGCCTCTTCGAGCCGTTTCAGCATAAGGTTGATGTCGTCGAGGAAGTCCTCGCTGTCCTGGGATCTGATCTCGGAGAAGGACCTCGTCTCCGAGTCGGCAAACCAGTGTCTGTTCAGCCTCTTGGTCCTATCGTAGCCGATCTGTCTCCGGAAGTCCGCCGTCGTGGTGTCCTCTCTCGCCCCGTGGATCTGGGTCAGCCTCGACTGGGCGACCTCCGTCAGGGCCCGGAGGACCGCCACCTCGGCGCTGGTGTGGGTCCCCATCCCGATGGTGAGGAGCGCCGGGTCCTTCAGCCTGAGGTCGTCGGAGGCAGCGGCTATGGTGGGGACTCCGATCTCGCTGGTGATGTCCTTTATCCTGACCTCCACCTCGGCGGCGGCGAACTTCTCGATGAGCTCCGCCGCCAGGCCCTCCTCCACCTCGGTGACCCTTGGCCCCGTCCTCTTCACCGCCTCCACCAGGGACCAGGCGTCCCTCTCGATCACCTCGGAGAGGCCGTGGAAGACCGCCTCCTCCAGGACGTTCCCGGAGGCGAGGCCGTTGGTGTTCGTCCGAAAGAGCTGCGGATAGTTCATCGGCAACGGGTGGAAGACGCCGCTTGCCGGGACCATCACCTCTTCTCCTCTGATCAGGTCGTACCCCTCGACCCAGGGGATCGGCATCTCGGGGTTCGCGTCCGAGGGGAGGATCAGGTCTCTCGGGTCGACGGCGTTCGTCTCGGACTTGATCTTCGAAAAGGTCTCCACCAGAAGCTCCCTATCGTGGACCTCGGCCGAGTACCTCTCGATCCCCTCCATCATCGCCGAGACCCTCGCCTCGGAGGGGGTGGCTCCCTTGCCGTTGTAGACTGAGATCGCCCCCTTATCTGCGGCGGGCCTGATGCTGGAGAAGACCGGGATCCCGATCCGGTCCAGGTTTGTGATGTCGGCCACCCTGGTTATCCCCGCAAGCTCCATTTTAGGCGCTATCCGGTCGAGGGTCTCCTCGGGGGAGAAGGCTCGGTGGGTGTCGGTCTTGTACTTTTTTATGCAGGATCTGAGGATCATCGGTTATCAACTCTTGAGCTTGAAGGCGTTCGCGAAGAGGCCGCCGACTCGATAGGGGGTGGTCTTTCCGGCCCTAAATACATGTCGGGGCTTTTGCCGTTATGGGTCGGCGCCTCAAGGACGGTCGGAGACCCCCAGCCGTCATAGGACGACGAGGAAGATCCAGTAGACCAGGAGGTTCGCTGCCGTGAGGGGGGCGCCCACCTTCACGAAGTCGGAGAAGGTGATGGCCGTCCCCCTCCTCTCGCCGTTCTGGACGATGATGACGTTGCTTGCAGCCCCCAGGATCGTCAGGTTCCCGGCGATGGTGCTCCCCGCGGCGAGGGCCATCATCCCCTCCACCGAGGCGTCGAGGTGGGATAAGAGCGGCAAATAGAGGGCGACGAAGGGGACGTTCGATATGAACTGGCTCAGGAGGGCGCTGGTGGCGAGGATGACGGGGATGGAGGTCGGATCGAAGCGCGAGCCGTTCATCGCAGACTGGAACAGCCCCGCGTTCCAGACGCTCTCCATCAGAACGAACATGGAGGCGAAGAAGACCAGGGTCCTCCAGTCGACCTTCCTCGCCACCTCGACCCTCCGGGGGCTGAAGACGAGGATGGGCAGAGCCGAGAAGAGGGCGATCTCCGTCAGGCCGAAGGGGGAGCCGAAGCCGAAGGAGACCGAGAGTACCTTGACCGCGATGAGGGCCACCACCATGGCGAGGGAGACCCTGGATAGGCGGGCTAGATGCCGGTCTTCCACGCGCTCCCGGCCGTGGTTGAGGACCCGATCCCCGAACTCCCTCCCGTAAAAAAGCCTCAAGATCCCGTAGGCGGCAAAGAGGTTGATGGCGGTGGGCAGGGCCAGATAGAAGAAGAAGGTGACGAAGGGGTTGGGGACCCCTCCGCCCAGGGCTATCAAGAGGTTCTGGGGGTTTCCGATGGGGCTAGCGACGCTTCCGATCGTCACCCCGAAGGCGAGGGAGAGGAGGAGGAGCTTGGGGGAGATATCGTGCTTCCTGGCGAGGTGGAGGAGTAACGGGGTTCCGACGATGGCCAGGGTGTCGTTCATCAGGATCGCGGATAAAATCCCCGTCCCGAAGAGGATCGCGACGACGAGCTGGTCGACGCTTCGAGCCCTTCTTAAGAATCGGCTGGCAAGGCTCGCCAGGTAGCCGCTCTCCTCCAGGGCCACCCCCACGACGAACATCCCTGCGAGAAATAGCATCACGTCCAGGTTGATCGCACTGGCGGCGTCGATGGGAGATATCGAGCCCGCCAGGAGGACGGCGACGGCCCCGGCCAGCATGATCTGCCAGATCATCACCCTCGTCCTGAGAAGCTGTCTTCCTGCGATGGCGACGAGGACCGCTGCCAGGACGATTAAGGAGAGGTTCCCGGAGGGCGAGATCGTTTGAATCAGATTTTGGGCTTCTTGCATGGGGTGGCGGCTCACAAGCTTTATTTTAAAATGAATACCCCGCAGCTTGCTGCGGTTGGGATGGTCAAGAA
>CAZHAO010000207.1:0-3710 GCA_964530375.1 uncultured Methanotrichaceae archaeon | reverse complement strand
GAACCAGATCCACCACATCGGCTGCAACGGTGCGGGGCCCCAGTTCAGCGGCGGCTCCGTCATCCTCGACCCCTGGGGGAGGGCCGTCGCCGAGGCGGGGGCCGAGGAGGGGATGATCCTCGCCGACATCGACCCGGCAGATCGGGACAGTGCCCGGAGGGAGATTCCGGCCCTGGCGGATCGGCGGCCCGAAATTTACAGATTCGATAAGATATGATGATTGAAGGATGAAGGAAGGACGACCGACGGATGAAGGAAGGATGAGGGGATCAAGATGGGTGGTCCGAGATGAAGCCCGAGACGGCGAAGTTCCTCCGCTCAAGGTTCAGAGAGTACTACCTGGAGGAGTCCCTGGAACCGCCGCCCTCCTTCGAAAGACGGGAGTGGGGCTTCATCCTCTTCGACGACATGCCGAAGTTCGTCATGCGCCGCCACAAGTCCTTCTCGACTCGGTCTGAGCTCGTCGACTACATCAGGACTCAGGTCCCGGCCCACATCTACCACTCCGCCGCCCTCTACGAGCGGCCCGGAGCCCCCACCATGCGGGAGAAGGGGTGGCTCGGCGCAGACCTGATCTTCGACCTCGACGCCGACCACCTTCGAAACGCGCCCTCCTCTTACAACGAGATGCTCGACCTGGTCAAGGTCGAGACGGCGAAGCTTCTGGATTTTCTCACGGGCGACTTCGGCTTCGCCGAAGACGACGTCCGGGTCGTCTTCTCCGGCGGGAGGGGCTACCACATCCACGTACGAGACCCCCGGGTCTTCGACCTTGCGAGCTCTGAGCGGCGCGAGATCGTCGACTACCTGACCGGAAGGGGGCTTGAAATCAGTAGATTCATATCAGAAGGTCCAGCGGAGGGAGATTTTGGCGTTGAGACCGCATACGTCTTCAGGTGCGCTCCTGCAAGTTCACCTGGATGGGGGAAGCTGGTCAACAGATCGATGATCTCCTTCGTCGAGCAGATCCGCTCCCTGGACGAGGAAGAGGCGGTGAAGATCCTCTCATCCGTAGAGGGGATCGGACGGCGAAACGCATCCAAATTCTATCGCAGCCTGATGAGAGATGATGTGCTGGAGCGGATCCGCAGAGGCGAGAGCCTCGATTTCTTCTGGGGCAGCTCCAAGGTCTGGAAGCCCCTGATCGAGGGCTACCTCGAAGAGGTGGGGGTCTCCCTTGGCTTCTCCCGGGACCTGGAGAGCGGCGAGACGGACGAGCCCGTCACCACCGACGTAAAAAGGCTGATAAGGTTCCCCCTCAGCCTCCACGGGGGGACGGGACTCCGGGTGACGCCCCTCTCCGTCGGAGCCCTCGAATCCTTCGAGCCCCTTCGCGACGCCGTCGTCTTCGGCGATCGGCCCGTAGAGGTCTGCCTCCGGGGACCCTTCTCCATCGAGATGCGGGACGAGAGCTTCGACCTGGACGAGGGTCCGGCGGAGGTCCCCCTCCACCTGGCCATCTTTCTTTTGGCCCGGAAGGTGGCGGAGCTGGGCAAAGCTTTAGACTGATGAGACGACCTAATACCCTCCTCGACCTGGATAGCAAATCGGTGGGCGAAGATGAGCGATCTTGACCTGGTGAACCTCCTGCGAAAAGAGCGAAAGGCTGCGGAGCTGTTGCCCCTGGAGCCCGGCTTCTACCAGAAGGTGGGCGAGTACCTGGCAGAGCTGGAGCAAGATCGCTCCCAGGTGAAGGACCCCTACTCCGTCGAGGCCCAGATCGTCGAAGACGAGCTGAAGGCGGCCCGGGGCAGCATCGGCCGGCTCATCGACCTCCGGATCAAGAAGATATCGAGGAAGGTCCAGAGGGCGGGCTCAGCCTCGCGGGACGTGGCCATCAAGGGGATGACCCCGGAGGAGGAGAAGATATACAGTCAAACTCTTGCCGCCCTCACCGAGGGGAGGGATGCGATCCTCGCCCGGGTCAACCGGGTCGAGGGCGCGACCACCGAAAGGGCTTTAACGCCCAAGAAGGGTATGGACCAGGAATACGCCCTTGTGATCATGATGGAGAGCGTTCCGACGTTCGCGGGCGTTGATGGGAGGCGCTACACCCTACAGCGGGGTGATCTGGTGATGCTTCCGGCTTTGCACGCCAAGAACTTATGCAACAAAAATTTAGCTCGCGAATGTAGAGAGGTGTGATCCTATGAAGATGCCAAAGGAGTTTAAAGCTCATTGTCCTTTCTGCAAAAAGCACACCACCCACGTGGTGGAGAGGGTGCGAAAGGGAAGGGCCACCACGATGGCCCACATAGACAGGCAGAAGAAGCGGGCCCAGGGGATCGGAAACTCTGGGAAGTTCTCGAAGGTTCCGGGCGGCGACAAGCCCACCAAGAGAGTGAACATCAGGTACCGGTGCAGCGAGTGCAAGAAGGCCCACAACCGCAAGGGCTTCAAGGTCTCAAAGTTCGATCTGGTGGAGGGTTAATTCTGTCTAAATTTCTGAAAGTCAAGTGCAACGACTGCGAGAACGAGCAGGTGATCTTCGGCAACGCCGCGACGGTGGTCAAGTGCCTCGTCTGCGGCAGAACCCTGGCCGATCCGAAGGGCGGAAAGGCCCAGGTCAAGACCCAGATCTTAGAAGTCTTAGAGTGATTGTTATGCAGAGTGAGGGTTGGCCTGAGCCTGGCGAGCTGGTGGTCTGTACAGTGGACCAGGTGGTGGACTTCGGAGCCTTCGTCATCCTGGACGAGTATAAGGACAAGAGGGGGCTGATCCACATATCCGAGGTGGCCAGCGGCTGGATAAAGTACATCCGGGATCACGTTCGCGAAGGCCAGAAGATCGTCTGCAAGGTGCTCAACGTCGATCCATCGCGCCACCACATCGACCTATCCCTGAAAGACGTCAACGAGCATCAGAGACGGGAAAAGATCCAGGCATGGAAGGCAGACCAGAAGGCTTCGAAGTGGCTCCAGATGGCCTACGCTGAGGATGAGAAGCACCTGGCGGAGGTGACGGCCAGCCTCGTCAAAGGGTACGGCAGCCTCTACAACGCCCTGGAGGATGCTGTCGTCAGCGGGATCGATGCCCTCGCCGAGGCGGGGCTCAGCCCCGAGGACGCGAAGAAGGTTCTGGCCATCTCTCAGGAGAACGTCAAGATCCCCTACGTCGAGATCACAGGCTACGTCGACCTCACCAGCCCCGCCTCCGACGGGGTGGAGCAGATCAAAAAGGCCCTCAAGAAGGCCGCCAAGACCAAGACGGACGAGGTCACCCTAAACGTGAAGTACGTCGGAGCTCCCCGGTACAGGATCCACGTCACCGCCCCCGACTACAAGCTGGCCGAGGCGGAGCTTCGGAAGGCAGCCCAGGCCGCGATCGCGTTCATCGAGAAGCAGGGCGGAGAAGGGACCTTCCACAGGCAGGCATGAGGTCTAAGATTAAGAAGTGCAGGATCTGTGGCCTGCACACCTTGAAGGAGAACTGTCCCATCTGCGGCGCACCCACCAGCCAGACGAAGCCCGCCCGGTTCTCTCCCGAGGACCGGTACGGCAGGTACCGGCGGGCGTTGCGTCAGGAGGCCGAATGAAAGAGACTTTTGTTCGAAGAATTAAAGACCTGGACCTCAGAGATCCGATCCTCGTCGAAGGCCTGCCGGGGGTGGGCCACGTCGGAAAGCTGGTGGCCGAACACCTCATCGAGGAGCTGGAGGCAGAGCTGGTCATCGAGATTTACTCGCCTCACCTCCCCCCTCAGGTGATCGT
>CAZHAO010000206.1:0-3742 GCA_964530375.1 uncultured Methanotrichaceae archaeon | reverse complement strand
GGTTCATGGAGACGACCCTTCAGATAAACTACGACCTCGCCCTGATGATATTCTCCGTTATCATTGCCGCCTACGTCGTCCTCGGCGGCCTCAAGGGCGTGATGTACACCGACGCCCTCCAGGCGACGATTATGTTCGTCGGGATGGCCTTCCTCCTGGTGATGACCTACAGCCAGCTCGGGGGGATCGGCACAGCTCATCAGGACCTCACAGACCTCGCCTATCTCGTCCCAGCAAACCTAGCCGCCATGGGCCACCTGGGGTGGACAGCCATGCCTGCCTTTGGGTCTGCCTGGTGGTGGAACCTCGTCTCGACCCTGGTCATGGGGGTAGGGATCGGCGTTCTGGCGATGCCCCAGCTCGTGGTCAGGTTCATGACGGTCAAGTCGGGCCGGGAGCTGAACCGGGCGGTCCTCGTCGGCGGGATATTCATCCTGATGATGACGGGTGTCGCCTTCGTGGTGGGGGCGCTCTCCAACGTCTACTTCTTCAACAGAGATGGATTAATATCGATAGCTGCAGCCCAGGGTAACTCCGACAGCATAATCCCAGTCTTCATAAACGCGGCGATGCCCGAGTGGTTCGTCTACATCTTCATGTTGACCCTTCTCGCGGCGGCTATGTCGACCTTGAGCTCCCAGTTCCACGTTCAGGGGACGGCCTTCGGCCGGGACGTCTACGAGACCTTGGTTGGCATGAAGGGAGGGCGATCGATCCAGATAACCCGGATCGGCATCATCATCGCTGTTGTCGGGGCTGTCATCCTCGGTTACATCCTTCCCCCGAGCATCATCGCCCCCGGCACGGCGATCTTCTTCGGCCTCTGCGCTGCCGCATTCCTTCCGATGTATGCGTGCGCCATCTTCTGGAAGAGGGCGACGAAGGCCGGAGCCATCGCGGGGCTCGTCACAGGGACCTTCGTCAGCCTATTCTGGCTAGTCTTCGTCCACCAGAAGGAGGCGGCCGCCCTGGGGATCGCCAAGATGGTCCTGGGCAGGGACGTCCTCATAACATCGATGCCCTGGCCCGTCGTCGACCCCATCGTGGTGGCGCTGCCCCTGTCCCTCATAGTGACGGTGGCGGTGAGCCTGGCGACGAAGCCCCCGGCCAAAGAGCACGTGGAGAAGTGCTTCAAGGGGATCAGATGATCCCCCGGCCCTCCACCTGAGGATGCAAGAAGGGAAGCTTCTCTTTTTTTCGAAAGGCCGTAGCCTGCGCTGCCGCTATAAGCCGGCCGTCCTCGCCCAGGACCCGGATCTCGCAGGTGGAGGTCCTCTCCGACCTATCGACCTCCACCGCCTCCGCCCGGAGGGTCTCGCCGGGGGATGGCGGCTGAACGTAAGTGACGTTGACGTTCAGGGCGAGGGCTACAGTCCCCCAGGAGTTGGCTGCGGCGCCGAAGGCCTCGTCGATGAGGGAGAAGATGGCTCCGCCGTGGGCCATCCCGAAGATGTTCTTCATATCGCCCGAAAATTCCATCTCGGCCACGGCCCATCCTCGCTCCAGCTCTTCGAGCCTGATGCCGAGGCTCCGGGCGTAGGGCTCCTTTTCGACGCCCCTTATGATCGCCTCGAAGGTCTCCTCCTCCGTCATCTCCACCCCATCTCTCCTTCGGCCGTTTCGCCCCAGATCGGTTATTTAACCGCCCTGATGGTCAGAGGGTACCGATAGGCTTCACCGTTGCTCGTCTTGACGGCTGCGACGATAGCGAAAACGACGTCCAGTATCAGGAGGGCGAAGATCAAAAAGAGGCCGAAGAGCATGGCGAAGGGCACGGCCATCGGGTTCCAGAAGTCCACCGTCCTGTGGTGGACGGCGGGCCAGAAGAAGGCGAGGGACCCCACCGAGAAGAAGATCAGGATCCCGGCCAGGACCCAGTAAAGGGTGATGGAGAGCTGGAAGTTGAGGGCCTCTTTCCCCTGGTCGTCGACGAAGGGGTGCTCGTTCCTCTTGACGAGCCAGACGACGAGGGGTCCAAGAACGTTTCCCGGCACGCCGATGAGCATCAAGAGAGCGCTCAGATGGCAGAGGGTCGCCCAGGTCCGAGCGTCACGGTTCTCTTCGATCACGATAAAATCCTCCGCCAAAATAAAGTCCCAGGAAATACTAAGATGTTGCGGCGGGGATTTAGCATCAGCGGCCTGGATTCTCGTCAGCAGCCAGAATTTTCGTCAGCATCAGCCCCTTTTGACGCAGAGAAAGGTCGCAATGAAGCCCGCCCCCTCGATCATCCCCTCCAATATCCAGCCGATGGTGGAGTGCTCGTCTCTGATGTGGACCAGGATATCATGAGGCGTCCCCTCGCCTCCGATCTCCGCCATCCGCGAGATGTACCTGTCGAAGAAGCCCTCGTAATCGGCGGCATCGAAGGAGTAGACGACGTCCCTGATGTAAAGCCGTCCTCCGGACTTCAGCATCCCGGCGATCCTGATCAGTGCCACCTGCTTCCAGAAGTCGGGGAGGTGATGAAGCGCGAACTGAGATACGACGGCGTCCAGGGGCTTGGCCGAGGGCTGGTAGGTGAGAAGTCCGCCCCTAACAAACTCGATCCTCTCGAAGTCACCGGCTCGACCCTCCTCCCGCAACCGTTCCTTCGCCTTCTCTCTCGCGTACTCCAGCATCGGAAGGGAGATGTCGGCGGCGATCACCTTGGAGCATCTTTTGACGGCGGCGATGGGAAACTCGCCGGTCCCCGTGCCCATCTCCAGGACCGTCGATTCCGGCGTCAGGTCCAGGCTCTTCAGGACCTCACGAAGCTCTTTTTTGACGTCTCTGATCTTCGCCATCCTCTGGTCGTAGATCCGGATCTCGGAGACGTCCTCGTAGTCGGTTCCGATCTGCTTCGTCTCGTCGTACAGCCAGGCGGGAGCATCTCTCATATTTCTCCTCTCCAGTCCCCTTCCGGACGGTCACCGACCTGGAAGCTTAAGGAGGCTACGCCCCAGCCGGCAGCCGGGAGGGGGCAACTCCGGAGGAGGCGATGTGAGGGCGGTGGTATCGTCAGCCCTCTATCGGGGCCCCTCGCCGGATCGCCGTCATGGCTGGCGTTGAAAGGACCAGCATCTCGTTCGGATTTCGTTTTAAGGTGGGATCGCCGTAGATGCAGAGCTGGGCTGCTCGATTCCATGACGTATTTTTTGTGGGTCGCGATGTACGAGTAGCTCCCCTCCGGAAGCTCCACCCGGCAGCTCCCGGTGGTGCTGGTGGTGTCGGTCCAGGCGCGCCCGTCGTCTTCCCGGACGAAGGTCACGGCGGCGCCCTGGATCGGATCTCCGGTCTCCTCGTCGGTGACCCTCCCCTCGAAGGCGCATGGGTAGATGACGGCTCGCAGGTCGGCGGTCCTCGACGGCGCTGCGATTGCCAGATCCGAGGTCGTCTTATCGATCTTCGCAGGAGCAGGCGCTCCGGCCACCGGAGCCATCAGCGATAAAAGGAAGATCACGATAACGACAGAATGAGCCAAAATCCTTTTCATGAGCGTCAAACCCCCCGAGAGATGAGGACCCCGCCTTTTTGCTGAACTCCTGGGTCTCACCGATTTGAACATCTTCAGAACCAAGATATTAACAGCTTTTCATGATGATAAAAGGGTCTAAGGAGATCGATATTCCGGCTCGAAAAAATGAGGAGGTTGCCGAAAGCGAGACGGGAGGAGGAACACCGCCCGCAGAGGTGGCGTCCTCCCCTCCCGTTCAGGGCGCAAGGCAAGATTCCGTCCCGTCGCTGCTGGTGCAGGTCAGGT
>CAZHAO010000205.1:0-3761 GCA_964530375.1 uncultured Methanotrichaceae archaeon | reverse complement strand
ATCTTCAATCCTCGTCCCCCCCTCTGATCTTCGTTCTGCATCGTCGACTTTAATCTTCGTCGAAATCCCCGTCGTCTCCCCTCGCCCTGTACTCGGCATCGATCCCGATCAGCCTCTTCACCGCCTCGGCGAGGTCCCTCAGCTCCCTCGCCGGTACGGGGTCGAAGGGCTCCTCCCCCTCCCGCGGCCGCCCCTGCTGGATGGTGAGGCTTTTGATGCCCAGGTTTCGGAGAAGCTCCCCGATCGTCCCCACCTCCTCGCGGGAGGGCATCTCCGGAAATACCGTCGTCCTCACCTCCAGGGGCACGCTGAGGTGAAGGCAGGTCTCAAGACACTCCCTCACCTTCGGGGCTACGCCCTCCCTCCCCGTGGCCCTGGCGTACTCGGGGTCGGCGAGAGGGGCCTTCACGTCCAGAAATACGTTGTCGACGAGGTCGGCTTCGAGGAGGTCCTTCAGGACATGGGGATAGAAGCCGCAGGTCTCTACTCCGACCTTCAGCCCCACCTCCTTTGCGAAGCCTGCAATGTCCCGCGCCGCCCGGGGCTGGGCCAGGGGCTCGCCTCCCGAGAGGACGACGGCGCTTACGAAAGGCTTTGCCGACCTGATCTTCTCCTCGACGACCGCCAGGTCCTCGAAGCTCTCCCCCGACCGGAGGTGCCAGTTCTGGCAGTGGGGACACTTCAGGGGGCAGCCCCTCAGAAAGACGACCGTAGCGGCGACGCCGGTCCAGTCCACCGTGGAGAGGGGCACTATCCCTCCCAGGTTCACCCGGCGGCTCTTGTCAGGACCTCCCTCTTTTTCTCCTCCCTTTTCCTCTCCTCCAACATCCTTCATATCCGGCATCCCTCCTTTCTGTTCACGCCCTTCCGCTCGCGTCCTATTCGGCCCCGCCCCGAAGCTGGGCCATCACCTTCTCTGCGATCTTGGGGCCGACGACCTCGGCGACGTCGTCCGCCTTTGCCTCCCTCAGCTTCTCGATGCTGGTGTAGCCGGCCCGGTGGAGCTTTCTCGCCCTCACCCTCCCGACCCCCTCCAGGTCGAGGAGGGAGAGAAGGTCAGGTCCCGCCCCGTAGTGGATCCTCTTTTCAAGCTGGCGGATCCGAAAGGTGGCGCCGAGCTCAAGGTGCTCAGATAGGCGGCCCGCTGAGTGCATCAGCCACTCTGCCGTCTCGGCGACGCGCCTGATGTCGCCGGGCCCCACCCGAAACCGGTCTGCGATCTTCTCCTCCTCCAGCTCCGAGATCCACTCCATGAGGAGGGCCGCGGTCTTCGCCTCCCTCATCATCCAATCGTAATTTTCCTCGAAACAGAACTCGGAATAGTGCTGGTCGATGAACTCCTCGACCCAGCCGTCGGAGGTCTGGAGGTAGAGGTTGTCCATGTCCGGGGTCATGGTGATCAGGTGGAGGAGGGTGAGATCCGTGACCTTCGTCTTCTCCTTCGATCGAAGGTTGTCGACGACGATCCTGGCGGTGAGGGGGTCGATGTAGAGCCGCGAGACGAGCTCCCCGAGGGGCGTGGGTTTGAGGTCGGCCTCCATCATGCCGCTTTCGACGAGAAACTCCAGCACCTTCTCGATGGTGGCGTCGAGGTGCCAGGCTTCCTGCTGGTGGGCATAAAAGGTGGAGTCGACGAACCTCTTCAATTCATCGGCGTCCTTGGCAAAGCCGGTGGCCATAGTCGAGAGGAGGTGGGTCCGAAGGGCCGGCTCCATGGCGAGCTTCGAGAAGATCTCCTCGGGCTCGCCGTGGACGTAATGGTCCAGAAGATCCTTCATCTCGGCCTCGTTCTTCGCCATCAGAAACGCCTCGCCCCTCGGGTCCAGGCCGGGCCTTCCGGCCCTCCCCGCCATCTGTCGGTACTCCATCACCGGGATCGCCACCATACCCCTAGCCCCCTCGTACCGCTTGTAGCTTCTTATCAGAACCCTCCTCGCGGGAAGGTTGAGCCCCGCCGCCAGGGTGGGGGTGGAGGCTATGGCCTTGATCTCGCCGGACCGAAACCCCCTCTCGACGATGGCCCTCTGCTCGGGGAGGAGGCCGGCGTGGTGGAAGGCCACTCCGCCCCGAACGCACTCGGCGAGCTTCTTTCCCGTCTCGCTCTCCCCCGTCGCCAAAACCTTCTCGGAGAGGCGTCTGCCATCCTGGCCCCGTTCACCGCCCTCTCCCCGGCTCTGTCCAGTCATCTTTTTTGAGACGACCCGCGCCAGCTTTGAGGCCGTCGCCTCGGCGTTGCGCCTGCTGCTCTCGAAGATCAGGATCTGGCCCCCCTGGTTCATGGTGTCCTTTACGAGGTCGACGAGGTCGTCCCGGCTGGAAGGGATGGAGACCGTCTCCCCCGGGAAATTGAGGATGCCGTCGCAGATCACCCCCTCCTTCAGCTCCACCGGCCTCCATCGGCTCTCGACTAGGTCGGCACCAAGCCACGCCGCCACCTCCCGGGCGTTGGCCACCGTCGCGGAGAGGGCGAGAACCTGCATCTTCGGGTTGAGGCGAATGAGCTTTGTAATCGTCATCTCCAGGGTCGGCCCCCGGTTAGCCGAGTCGAGGAGATGGATCTCGTCGACGACCAGTACCGAGAGATCGCTGATCCACCGGGCCCCGTTCCTGATGAGGGAGTCGGCCTTCTCCGAGGTGGCGACAATGATCTGGTTTCTTCCAAGATGCTCGTCGCGCCTCTCCATATCGCCGCTGGATAGGCCCACCTTGACGCCCAAGTCAGCAAACCGCGAGAAGGCGGCATGCTTCTCTGAGGCAAGGGCCCGCAGGGGCACGATGTAAAGGGACCTTCCCCCTGCCAGGGCGGCCTTCAGCATCGCCAGCTCCGCCAGCATCGTCTTTCCGGCGGCCGTGGGGACGGAGACGAGCATGCTCTTCCCCTCGAGAAGCCCCCTCTCGATCGCCTCGGCCTGGGGCGGATATAGCTCTCTTATCCCCTCTTTCTGATAAAGTTCCACGGCCTCCCGGGGGAGCCAAACGGTCAGGTCTTCGATATCAAGCATCGCTTCCTCTACTCTTATATACAACGTTACATTTACTACCTCACAGAGCCGTGCCGCCCCGCGATCCTGGTCAGATCCCGGCGGGGGCGACGCCTTGGATCTATACTGCTGATGGAGATAATATTCATGTACTCTGATCGGATAAAATCCCTCCCACCGTACCCCTTCGCTGCCATCGACAGGGCGAAGCTTGCGGCCCAGAAGAGGGGGGTGGACGTCGTCGACCTGGGGGTCGGCGATCCTGACCTTCCCACACCCAAAATAATCATCGACGCCCTCTGCCAGGCGGCAAAGAACCCCGAGAACCATCAGTACCCCTCCTACGAGGGGAAGATCGAGTTCCGGACGGCCGTAGCTGACTGGTACAAAGAGACCTTCGGCGTCGACCTCGACCCCGAGTCCGAGGTCCTGGCCCTCATCGGCTCAAAGGAGGGGATCGCCCACGCGCCCCTGGCGTTTTTGAACCCCGGAAACCTGGCCCTCGTCCCCGACCCCGCCTACCCCGTCTACAAGACCGCCGTCGAGTTTGCGGGGGGCGTTCCCGTAATCCTCCCCCTCAAGAAGGAGCGGGGATTTCTTCCGGACCTGGACGCCGTAACCTCCGACCAGGCCCGAAAGTCGAGGCTGATCTTTCTCAACTACCCCAACAACCCCACGGGGGCCTGCGCTGACACGAAGTTCTTCAAAAAGCTGGTGGACTTCGCCGTGGACAACAACCTCATCGTCCTCCACGACAACCCCTACTCTGAGGTCTACTTC
>CAZHAO010000204.1:791-3762 GCA_964530375.1 uncultured Methanotrichaceae archaeon | reverse complement strand
ATATAGAGAATATAGATAAGTGCTTTAAGCGATGAACGAACGCTCTGATGGTGATATGGACCCTCCAGCTGGACGCGGCAGACGACGCCCTCATCGATACTGCGATCGTTTTGTCGAGGCTACCCTATTTTTTGCTGCCATCACCTCAATTTTGGTGATGGTCCTCATCTTCTACTTCCTCACCTACGAGAGCGTCCTCGCCTTTCGGGAGGTGGGGATCCTCGATATGCTCCTGGGGCAGAAGTGGCATCCCGCCGGGGAGATCTTCGGGATGATGCCGATCATCGTCGGCTCTGTCCTCATCACCTTCATCGCCCTCTTCATAAACATCCTGGTGGGGGTGCCCCTGGCGATATACCTCTCCGAGCTGGCGGGCCCCTGGTCCCGGGAGCTGTTGAAGCCCGCCATCGAGCTATTGGCCGGGGTCCCCTCCATCGTCTACGGATTTCTCGGGGTTTTAGTCCTGGTGGTCTATCTCGAAAAGAGCTTCGATATGCTGACGGGAAGGTCGATTTTGGCAGGGGCGATCCTCCTCGGGATCATGTTCATCCCCGCCCTGACGACGATCTGCGAGGACGCCCTCAGGGCCGTCCCCCAGGAGTTCAAGGAGGGGTCTCTAGCCCTCGGGGCCACCCACTGGCAGACGGTCCGGAGGGTCACCCTTCCCGCCGCCTCCTCGGGGATCATCGCTGCGGTGATCCTGAACGTCGGCAGGATCATCGGGGAGACGATGGCCGCCCTCCTGGTGGTGGGGAACGTCGCCCGGCTGCCGTCGCCCGTCTTCGACGCCTTCGACCGGGGGGCCATCTTCACCTCGGTCATCGCCGGGGAGATGGGGGAGGTGGCCCACGGGTCGATCCACTACCACGCCCTCTTCGCCGTGGGGTTCGTCCTCCTGGTGATCGTCACCGTCCTCAACATCTCGGCGGACCTGGTCAGGGCCGCCATCCGGAAGAAGTTCGGGGGGTACTGACTTGAAGAAGATCAGGCCGGCACCCCTGGCATCCATCGTCATCGCCCTCTTTCTGCTCATCACTTCTCTTTACTACCTGATAATCCAGACCGAAGAGATCCCTCTGGTGCCGTTCTGGGAGGGGGGGATCTTGGCATCTCTTCTCCTCATATCCTCCTCCGCCCTCGCCCTGAATCGGGATGCCGACGATCGGCCCCGAGTCGCCTGGACCTGGCCACGATCTCTGCCCTTGGCGGCGGACCTGGTCTACCTCCTGGCCGCGTTTCTTCTCATCTTCTCTGGCCTGATCCGCCCCGACCTGGAGATTGAGCTTCTGGGGCTGAGCGCTCTCTTCACCTACGGTCTTGTCCTCCCCCTCCTGGTCCTTCTGGCGAGCTTTCTCGTCATCAAGGACTCCATCAACCTCCTCTATGAGTACAGCACACGGGGGCGCGAGGTCCTCGTCTTCTCGATGGTCCGGCTCAGCGCGGTCTTCACCCTGCTGCTTTTGGGCGGGATAATCTCGGTGATCCTCGTCCGGGGGATCGGTGCCATCAGCTGGGAGTTTCTCACCTCGCCCCACTTCCGGCTCGGCACCGAGGGCGGGATCAGCACCTGCATCCAGGGGACCTTCTGGCTGGTGATGGGGGCGATGCTGATCTCGGCCCCCCTGGGGATCGGAGCCGCCATCTACCTCAACGAGTACTCCAAGCACTCGGGGCTGAAGCGGGCAGTGACCATAGCCGTCGGCTGTCTCAACGGCGTCCCCTCGGTCGTCTACGGCCTCTTCGGCCTCGCCTTCCTGGTGGCGACCTTCGGCCTATCGCTCCTGGCGGGGTCGATAATCCTGGGGCTGATGAACCTGCCCACCATCATCCTCACCAGCCAGGAGGCGTTCAAGAGCGTTCCAAACTCCCTGCGGGAGGGGAGCGTCGCCCTCGGCGCCACTCGGTGGCAGACTATAAGAAGGGTGGTGATCCCGTCGGCCCTTCCCGGAGTCCTCACGGGGCTGATCATCGGGGTGGCGAGGGCCGCCGGGGAGACCGCCCCCATCATGTGGACCGCCGTCACCTTCTCCGCCACCCCCGTCCGCATGTTCTACGGCGTCGTCCCCGACGTCTTCCAGCCCGTCAACAACCTCTGCTACCATCTCCTCAACCTCATCTACTTCCTCGGAGCCTGGGACGTAGAGGAGAAGGCCTGGGGGACGGCCCTCGTACTCCTGGCTCTGGTCCTCTCCATCAACATGGTGGCGATCCTGGTGAGAAACCACTACCGAAAGAAGATCTCATGGTGATGTCGGACCCCACAACTTTTATCATTTGCGGGACATAAGGGTCCGTCATGAGACCGATCTCTCCCGACGAGATGAGAACCGTTGATGCAAACTGCACCTACTTTGGCCTAGTTCCCCTCCAGCTGATGGAGAACGCGGGGGCAGCCCTCGCTCAGGAGGTCAAAAAGAGGGCTCGAGGAAAGAAGATAGCCGTCGTCGCGGGGCGGGGCAACAACGGCGGAGACGCCTTTGTCGCCGCCCGCCACCTTGCGGAATTGGAGGTGACCGTCTTTCTTCTCGGAAGGTCGAGGGATATCGCCACCGAAGAGGCGAGGCGGAACTGGGAGATCCTGGAGAGGCTCGGCTTCGACCTCCGGGAGGTTCGCGATTCGGGCGATCTCGAGTCGCTATCCACGTACGACCTGATTCTGGACGGGGTATTCGGGACAGGCGTCCGGGGAGCGGTCCGGGGGCTGGAGGCCGAGGCGATCGATGCCATCAACTCCTCTCGAAGGTGCGTCGTCTCGGTGGACGTCCCCAGCGGCCTTGGGACCGATAAGGTCGTCGATCCTGACGTCACCATCACATTCCACAGGCCGAAGGACGGCATCCCCGGCGAGGTGGTGGTGGCGGGGATCGGGATACCGCCGGCGGCGGAGTTTCTGGCGGGTCCCGGCGACCTGGCCCTGGTGACGGCCAGGGCCCCCACGAGCCACAAGGGGCAGAACGGCCGGGTCCTGGTG
>CAZHAO010000204.1:0-781 GCA_964530375.1 uncultured Methanotrichaceae archaeon | reverse complement strand
GCCCTACAGCGGCGCTCCGGCTCTATCGGCGATGGCCGCCCTCAGGGCCGGGGCGGACCTCGTCACCGTCGCCGCCCCAGGGAGAGTCTCCGATACGATCGCGGGGTTCTCCCCGAACCTGATCGTGCGGCCCTTATCCGAGGACCACCTCTCTCCCGACGACCTGCCGGCTCTTCGAGAGCTTCTCCCCCGCCACGACGTCGTCGTCGTCGGGATGGGCCTCGGCCGCCACCCCGAGACGAGGGCGGCTCTGGCGGCGATCGTCCCCGAATGCGGCAAGGTGGTGATGGACGCCGACGCCCTACTCCCCGGAATACCCCTCAAGGGGATCATCACCCCTCATGAGGGCGAGTTTCGGAGGGTCTGCTCCATCGGGGTGCCGCCGGGCCGGGTCCAGAACGAGACCTTGATGAGCTTCGCGAGGGACATGAAGCTCGCCATCCTCCTCAAGGGGAAGGTCGACCTGATCACCGACGGTCAGGTCGTTAGAGGCAACGCCACCGGGAACGCCGGGATGACCGTCGGCGGGACCGGGGACGTCCTCGCCGGGGTCACGGGGGCCTTCTATTGCAAGGCCTCGCCGCTGCGGGCCGCCGTCGCCGCCGCCTTCGTCAACGGGACGGCCGGAGACCTGGCCTTCGAGGAGAAGGGCTACTCCCTCCTCGCCACCGACGTCATCGAGCACATACCCCGGGCCATGATGCAGTGAGGCCGGGAAGCAAGGGAGGGTGTAGCTTGAGGATGGATCCGGACCGCGATCGCCGGAAGGATCGGGGAGGGA
>CAZHAO010000203.1:0-3778 GCA_964530375.1 uncultured Methanotrichaceae archaeon | reverse complement strand
CTGGATTATTTTTATATATGTTTAGCAGATCGTATAATCTCCATATCTGGTCCATAACCTTATCAAGAAGGGATCTGTGATGATCTAAGAACGGCATAAGCTTCTTGTAATGTCGAATTTCGTGAATCCAGCATTTGGCATGGCGGTTTGATACGTCCAAATATTGTCTGGCACCGTCGGTGACAAAAGGGATCTCCAGTTTTTCATCATTCTCCAGACCCAAAATTTCGCAAATGGTTGACCTGCTTTTGCTGTCCTTTATAGTAAAAAATGAAAACATATCGTTACAAATCACATGCAGGTAACAGTTTCGACCTTGATGTCTTGCCCCAGATTCGTCCCCTTGTAGATATTGGGATTTCAGCATGCCAGCTTCGAAAATGGACATCCTCTCAGAGAAAAACTCGTTCGCCTTATCGCTGGTGAGGATGTTAGAGATCGTTCCATCCGAAATAACTACCCGATATCGGTGATGAGGTCGAATATCTTTTTCTGAGGCACTCTGCATTTGTAATGAAGATAGGCTACTAAGGACTTCAGACCGGCTCCAAACTGAGAACCTTTTACGTCTTTGGGTAGTTCGGCTTCGAATACCGTTTTGAGTGACCTCGAATAGTATCGTTGAAGATAGTATGCTACATTATCTGTCTTTATAACGATGTTTTGTGTTACTACTTTTCGTTCCCCAATATAAACAGCATCGTATGGCAAAATTTTCTTATCGACCTCTATATGCACTTCACGGTCGATCTTAATCTCGGGATTCTTCGACCTTTTCGACCATTTCTTCTGCTTAACGGTTCTTGGCGATTTATCCCTCGGAGGTACATTTGGAGGTATCTTTGGTTTTCCCTTCTCCCCCTTGAGATGGGCGATCTCATCTTTTAATAGCTGATTTTCCTTACGCAGATGCTGGATTTCTTGGGCTTGCAGCTCTATCCTGTTGAGGAGCAGTAATAATAGCCTCTTAAGCAGCTCCTTGTCATCGAAGTCGATCTTCTCGACATCGAGATTTATAATCTCCTCTTCTATCTTCCCCTTCACAAATAACTTCTATTAAGTTATTGTATTTATAATTATCTATTGATTCAAAGCTCCGCTAGGTAACAACACGTTATTGAGCATGTTCAAGTTGTCGAAGGAGGGCGCGATGAACTCCACGAGGACGTCGACGTCGCTCGTCTCCTTCTCCTCACCCCGAGCATGAGAACCGAAGATCCCGATACGCTTCACGCCGAACCGCCTCTTTATCTCGTTCTCGTGCTCTTTCAGGATCTTCAACGCCTTCATCTGCCCGTCGCCTCCAAAGAGATCTTTGCGGCTTATTTTTTAGGCTTTGGGGTTATCTAACTTTTGACCCCGACTCGGCGAGTTCATCCGCCTCGGCTGTTTTTCGCCGCCAGCCGTCCTTTCCCGGCGGGTGTCCCGCGCCCCCTCGACTCGACGCGGCCGCCCCAGCATTCCCGCGCCGCCGTGGGCGATCGCCGGCAGAACGGAGGTGAAAAACCATGGTCCTCTAGTCACCTTGAGGGTCGTCCCATAGTCTGGGGTACAGCTCCACCAACTGTGCAAGAATGGCGCTCGTTTCGCCGTAAACCGCATCGTGGTGGTTTATAGTTATGAAAACAATCGTGTCTTTGATAACCGTATAAGTGATGACAAAAGGGCCGATATGAACTCCACGTATCCCCGCGAGATCGTGACGTTTTGGCGCGCCGATCTCCGGATTATCTATTATTTGCTCAATTTTATTATCAATTTGGCTTTTAAACTCCCTGTTCTTGCGTGTTAATTTCTTGTAGTTGTTTATGAACCGCTTGGTCAGGAAGTAGTCGAGCGTCATGAAGAATTGAAACAAGATGGGAGCTACAACTAAAGGCGTCTCAAGTAACTCATCAGGTCGTCTTTGTCGTCAAAAGTTTTCCCGTGCCCCGCTTCGAAGTCTTCGATCCCTTCAATAACGTCCCGTACAAACTCGTTGTCCAGATCGAGAGGGCGAGCTTCGGCCTTTGATGTTTCAATTTCTGAGGCTTCCATTTAGCTCATTTTGGGAGCTTTGAAATTATCTATCTTTCGCCTTCAGCGTATCGCGATCAGAAATCGAATTTTTCTGCCCCCTCTCGCTGCCCAACGTCGGTTTTCGCCGCCCGCCGTCTCCGCCAGGCGGGGGTCCCGCGCCCATCGGCAGCGTCCGCCCCGCGTTCCCGCCATAATCTGTTTTTGCCGCTTCCTCCTGTTTTTCGCCTCCCGGCCACGCCGACTGGCGGAGCGACGCGCCCCTCCCGGCAGCAGACCCCGGCCCTGCAAACGGCCTCTGCTCCTGAGACTATGGCGAGATAATCTCCGCCATCTCCGTCATCTTGAAGCTCCCGTCGAGGATCCTCCTCTTCAGCTCAAGGGCGAGCCTCTCGGCCCTGAGCCGGTCGGACTGCCGTACCACGATCGGAACCTCTCGGCCGCCAAAACGGATGGACCCGAGGTGGGCCCTGAACACCTCCCCGACACAGGCGGTGGAGCAGAGTCCGCAGTTGAAGCACCTCTTCCGGTCGAGGGTCGGCTTCCAGCCCTCAAAGCCGATGGCTCCCGTCGGACAGACCGACTCGGGGATGCACTGGGTGCACCTCTTGCAGTCCTCGGGGCTGAAGCTGACCGAAAGATCCACATCCTCCCAGACGTCGCCATAGGTGGCCCTGCCGATCTCTCTCCTGCTGACGACGTCCATCACCGGGAGGGGGATCGACCGGTCGGGGACGGCTATCCCCTCTAAGACCCGTTCGCTCGTGACCGGGATCGGGACCGCCCAGGAGGCGACGCATTCGGGGCCGCAGGACGTGACGAAGCCTCCCATGTACTCCGGATCCATATTTCGCATATCGGCGAACCCCGAGAGGTTCGGCCTCTCAGGAGAGCTCCGGGTTCCCGTCCCCAGAACGAAACCCTCGGCCCCGTTTAAGAGGATCCTCGTCCCGACGCCGATCGTCTCCAAGAAAGGATCGTTCTGGACGGGGTTGAGATGGCCGCACCCCGAGACCGAGGCCCCGTTCCAGCAGGGTTCGAAGAGGGCAGCGTGGAAGATGGTGGCGACCCTCTCATCGCCCGGGTTCACGAAGGCCGAGTAGTTCTTAAAAGAGTGGCGGGTCCCAAAGAGCCTCGCTGTGGGCATATCCGCCAGGCCCACTTCGACCTCGAAGGCCTTTCCTGAGTCGGCCTCCACATCGACCCGCGCCTCTTTCCCCTCGACGAGGTCCCGGAATAGATGGCCCCCGCCGTATTTGGTTTTGTCTCTGCTCTGGGCCGCACCAAAGACCATCAGGTCCAGAACGCCCAGCCGCTCGTTGGGGCAGGGTCCCACCTCCGCGGGAACGCCGTTCAGCACCGCCCTCTTTGCCCTGAGGAAGGAGCCGGCCTCCGCCACCGGAAAGGAGAGGACTGCGTAGGTCCCGCTCATCACCGCCCTGGTGGCAGAGGTCACGACGTCGACGTCCTCGAGGGTCAGGGTCTCTCCATCGTCCAGGATCTCCCGCACCTCCGTGGCCGAGAGGACGACGGCATCGCCCCTCTCCACCTTTCCCCTTATCTCAGAGAAGGATCGAGCCATGATGCCTCCTTCGACTTTATATCTTAATTAACTCAGCCCTGAAAGGACCTCTTCCGAGTTCCGTCAAGCGCCCGAGGGGAAGAGCTGGATCAACCGGCCCGTTCGGCTTAAATCCCTCCACCCCTTAGACCTCATCCACCAGAAATTGAGGCGATAATATGCTTGAGATAAAGACCGAAA
>CAZHAO010000202.1:0-3785 GCA_964530375.1 uncultured Methanotrichaceae archaeon | reverse complement strand
GCTCCGAAGAGATCGAACGCTAACGTCGGGATGGGTTTTCAAAGCATCGAGGTTATACAGAAAAGGCGGATAAGCGCCGTTTATTTAATCTCGTAAATCCTTGAGCATGTTCATTTCAATGCTCGTTTGGTGAGGTGAGATGTGAGATGATTCAGGAGAGAGTGGCTTACAAGAGCGGAGAGGCGGACGGGTACGTCATACCCCTGGGGCCAGCAAACCTCGTCCTCGTGGTGGGAAAGAGGGGGATGGTCGGCTGCGGGGCCTTCGACGTCGCGGCCCTGGAGAAGTTCGGCTACCCTGCAGCTAGGGTGAAGCCGAGGCGGGGAAGCTCCATCGCCACCGTCGAGGACCTCCTTTCCGGCGAGATCAAGGACGCCAACGCCGAGGCAGCGAGGCTCGGTGTAGAGGTGGGGATGAGCGGAAGAGAGGCCCTCGACCTCCTCTGATCGCGAAACGAGGTCACCATCATGATCACCTCAGAGGAGATCAGGAAGGCGGCACTTCTGATCGAGGGGAGGGTCATCAGAACCCCCCTCGTCCGCTCGCCCACCTTCTCGCGGATGGCAGACGCCGAGGTCTACCTGAAGCTCGAGTGCCTCCAGATGGGCGGCTCCTTCAAGGTGAGGGGCGCCACCTACAAGGTCCTGAAGAGGAGGGAGGAGATCGGCCCCGCCGGCGTCGTCGCAGCCTCCGCCGGAAACCACGCCCAGGGGGTGGCCCTCGCCGCCAAGGCCGCGGGCCTCCCGGCGACGATAGTGATGCCGGTCTGGGCCTCGATGGCAAAGCAGGAGGCTACCCGGGGCTACGGGGCCGAGGTGATCCTGGCGGGCGATAGCCTCGCCGAGAGCATCTCCGTCGCCCAAAAGATGGCCGCTGATGGGAGGACCTTCATCCATCCCTACGACGATTTGGATATAATAACCGGCCAGGGGACGATCGGCCTTGAGATCCTGGAGGACCTCCCCGACCCGGACCTGGTGATCGTCCCCGTCGGCGGTGGGGGGCTCATCAGCGGGATAGCGACGGCGGTGAAGGCGGCACGGCCCGAGACGAGGATCGTGGGGGTCCAGGCCGCGGCCTGCCCCTCGGCCTTCGAGTCCCTCCAGACAAAAGAGAGGGTGGCTGTCGAGGCGAAGAAGTCGCTAGCCGACGGGATTTCAGTTAAACAGCTCGGAGAGGCGAACTTCCCCATCATCAGGGAGAAGGTCGAGGAGGTAGTCCTGGCGGAGGAGGAGGAGATATCGTCGGCGGTCCTGGCCCTCCTGGAGAGAAAGAAGGTTCTGGCGGAGGGGGCGGGAGCAGCGCCCCTGGCGGCCCTCTTAGGCTCGAAGGTTCCTGTCCCAAAGGGGAGCAACGTCGTTTTGGTGATCAGCGGGGGGAACCTCGACTCACCCCTCCTGGAGAGGGTCATAAGGCAGGGGCTCCTGAAGAACGGGAGGATAATGCGGTTTTCTGCCTGCATCGAGGACGTCCCCGGCTCTCTGGCCCGACTTCTGAGCCTGGTGGCGGAGGGAGGCGGAAACGTCCTATCCATCCATCACGCCCGGGGCGGAAAAGACCTCTCCCTCTTCAGATCGAGGGTGGACCTGGAGGTGGAGACCCGGTCCTTCGACCAGATCGAAAAGATCAAAGAGGCTCTTTTGGCCGCCGGGTACGAGATCAGGGTCGGAAGATGATCTTTCTCTGCTCAATCCCGAAAGGTCTTTCGACGATCCCACCCAGGCTCACCTTTCACCCCTCGGCACCAGGCACTCCGGACCGTCGCCGATGAGGTCCTCCCTTCGAGCGATCCGGAGACCCTCCCGGACGAGACCCCAGTTTCGTCTGTCCCGATACTGCAGGATCGCCCTCTGGATCTCCTTCTCTCGACCTTTTGGGACGTGGACGGGCTTTCCTGAGAAGGGGTCGATCCCCGAGTGGTACATGCAGGTGGAGACGGTCATGGGGGTGGGGGTGAAGTCCTGGACCTGCTCGGAGTAGAGGCGGTGGTCCCGGATGTACTCGGCGAGCTCCACCATCTCCTTTATTTCGCAGCCGGGATGGCCGGAGATGAAGTAGGGGACGAGGTACTGCTCTTTTCCCTCCTCCCGGCTCAAAGCCTTGAACCGCCGCATAAACTCCTCCAGGGCGGCCCGCGGGGGCTTGTGCATCGCCGCGAGGACCCGATCGGAGACGTGCTCGGGGGCCACCTTCAGGTGGCCCGAGACGTGGTGGCGGCAGAGATCGGCGAGGTACTCCTGCCCCGCGCCGGTCTGGTCCGCCAGGATCAGGTCGTGCCTGATCCCGGAGCTGACGAAGACCCGCTTTACTCCTGGGATTTCCCGGAGGCGGCGGAGGAGCTCCACCTGCTGGCGGTGATCGGCGGCGAGGCTCGGGCAGTCGGGGGAGCAGAGCCGATCGGGGCAGGCGCCTGAGATTTTCCAGCGGCTGCAGACCATGCCGTACATGTTGGCGGTGGGTCCGCCCACGTCCTGGATGACGCCTTTGAAGCCGGGGAGCTTCGTCAGTCCCTCAGCCTCCCGCACCAAAGACTCGATGGACCTGCTCGAGACGATCCTGCCCTGGTGGTGGGTGAGGGCGCAGAAGGAGCAGGAGCCGAAGCAGCCCCGATGGGAGGTTATCGAGAACCGGACCGGCTCCAGGGCCGGGATCTCCTCCCGATAAGATGGGTGAGCCTCCCTCGAATAGGGAAGCTCGTAGATTCTATCCAGCTCCTCGGTCGTCAGGGGCAGAGCCGGAGGGTTCTGGATGACGACGGTCTTGGGGTGGGGCTGGGCGATCCTCCTCCCTCGGAAGGGGTCCTGCTCGCCGTAGTGGAGGCGGAAGGCCTCGGCGTAGACCCTCTTGTCCTTCGCCACATCGCCGAAGGAGGGGATCTCGACGAACCCCTGGTGGTCGACGGACCTCCACTCCCCCACCTCCGTCTTGACGGCGGTGCCGGGAACGTTCCTGATCTCGCCCGCCTCATCGCCCGCCTCCAGCCGGCGGGCGATCTCAAGGATCGGCCTCTCCCCCATCCCGTAAACCACAAAATCCGCAGGAGCGTCCGCCAGGATGGAGCCCCGGACGGAGTCAG
This sequence comes from uncultured Methanotrichaceae archaeon, assembly GCA_964530375.1. Lineage (GTDB taxonomy): Archaea > Halobacteriota > Methanosarcinia > Methanotrichales > Methanotrichaceae > Methanocrinis. The sequence continues at coordinate 709 of CAZHAO010000202.1, read as the reverse complement.
ACCAGAAGTCGTAGTGGGCAAACCTCCGGAGGCTCGCCTCGATCCCACCGAGGACGAGGGGCGTCTTCGGAAAGAGGGAGTGAACCTTGTTGGCGTAGACGATTGCGGCCCGATCGGGCCGGAGGATCCGTCCCCCGGGAGAGTAGACGTCCCTTCTGCGCCTCTTTTTGTTCGGCGAGTAGTTGTTGACCATCGAGTCGACGTTTCCGGAGGCGACGCCGAAGAAGAGCCTCGGCTCCCCCAGGGCGGAGAAGTCCTCGTCCCGCCTCCAGTCCGGCTGGGGTATGACGCCGACGGCGAGCCCCGCGTCCTGGAGGACCCGTCCGATGATCCCAACGCCGAAGGAGGGGTGGTCGACGTACCCGTCCCCCGATACGAGGATGACGTCGAACCGGTCGATACCGTCCCGCTTCGCCTCCGCCATCGATATGGGCAGAGGCGGCGAGCCGGCTGCCAAACCCTTTCTTCCCCTCGCCTCCCCCCTTCTCTTCGCCTTCATCTACAGCCTCTCTTTGAGGAGGGGGAGAGATAGGCCGGTCAGCTCGTCGATCTCTCGGCGGGCTTCAAGCCCGCAGAACTCGAAGACCACCGCCTCGACGACGAGGTAGGTCGTCGCCCTCTCCCGGAGGCAGCCGGTCAGAGCCCGATCGTCGTGCCCCGCCGAAGCGTGGATGTGGACCGCAGGCTTTCCCCCCTCCCCCCGATAGAC
>CAZHAO010000201.1:0-3800 GCA_964530375.1 uncultured Methanotrichaceae archaeon | reverse complement strand
AATAAAGACGTCTTCAGCGCCGACGCCGAGCGGGAGCCTCCGATGGAGGGGGAAGAAGAGGCCCCAGAAAAAGGAGAAGGGGGAGACGAGGAGGAGGAGGAAGGAGAGGCCGAGGGGGGCCGGGGCTCGTCGAGAATAGCCCTCGAAGTCCTGAGGACCGAGGGCCTTCTCGGAAACCTGGCGCGCCTGTTGAGGGGCCTCCTCAGGGCGATTCGGGTCCAGCTCTTGAGGATCGATCTGGTCATCGGCCTCCCCGACCCGGCGGAGACGGGGGAGGCCGTCGGCCTCCTCTGGGCCGCCATATTCCCCCTGGATGCCCTGATCCCGCTTAGGGCGACGATCGTCCCCTCCTTCTCCGAGGAGATGCTTGCGGGTTCCGCTGAGGGGAGGCTGAGGATCGTGCCGATCAAGATCCTCCCGCCTCTTGCCCTGTTCCTCCTCTCGCCTCCAGCCTTGCGGGCGGGCGTGCGGGCTATCAGAGCGAGGCGGGGGAAGAGGTGAAGTAGGTTGAAGCGAGACTCTCCGCCGGAGGGCGAAAGGATGAGGGCTTTAATCTACGGGGGCGGCGCCGTCGGGCTCGGGGTGGCAAGCTGCCTGATCCGAGCCGGAGAAAAGGTCGACGTGATCGCGCGAGAGGGCACTGTCTCGGCTCTGAGGGAGGGAGGCCTGGTTCGAACCGGGATCTTCGGCTCGGTCGAGTTCGGGCCCGAAGATTTCGGGGCATACTCCTCCTTGGACGAGCTTCTCAAAGACGAGAGGCGACGCCTCCACGAGGGCGGCTGCGATGGCGATCGTGACTACGGCTACGACCACCTCCTCGTCTGCACCAAGTCCCACGGCTCCGAAAAAGCCGCCTCGGACCTCTCCCAACACCCCGAGATCCTCGGCAAAGGGGGGAGATCGTCCTCTTCCAGAACGGCTGGGGGAACGCCGAGATCTTCGCGAAGCATTTTTCTAAAGATACGATCTTCAGCGCCCGGGTGATCACCGGGTTTAAGAGGCCCGAAAAGAACGTAGTCGAAGTGACGGTCCATGCCGACTCGATCCACATCGGTAGCCTCTTCGGATCGAGCCTCGCGCCGATGGCGCCTCTCGCGGAATTGATCACCAGAGGCGGGATCCCCGCCGAGGTCGTCGAGGACGTCGGAAAAGACCTCTGGGCGAAGATGCTCTACAACTGCGCCTTAAACCCCCTCGGCGCCATCTTCAACGTACCCTACGGCCTCCTGGGCGAAGAATCGTATTCTAGAGAGATCATGGAGGCCGTGATCGATGAGATCTTCTCGGTGATGGAGGCGACGGGTCACAAGACCCATTGGTCGGCACCGGGGGAGTACACCGCCGTCTTCTACGAGAGGCTCCTCCCGCCGACCGAAAAGCACGAGTCTTCGACCCTCCAGGACATCCGGGCGAAAAAGCCGACGGAGATCGAGGCCCTCAGCGGTGCCGTGGTCCTGCTTGGGGAAGAAGCGGGGGTCCCAACGCCCGTAAACTGGACGCTGTACAAGATGGTGAGGTTCATGGAGGGGAGGAACCTGTCGGAGGGGGAGGGCGGTGAGAGCTGAGAGAAGCTTCAGTTTTCACCAAATTATCTTTAATTCTAAATATTTATTCGTTGCCTTCAATGGTCATGATGGCCCTTTTTAGATGATGAAGGGTTTTTCTCGTGTAAATCATCTCGATCTCACCTTGCTGATGATGCTCAACGATTTTTCTTAGATCACTTATCCGTCTGAACCACCCGATTCCATCAGTCACAAAGAAGAAGCGAGTTTCAGGATCTTTGACCTCAAGAATCTTCAGGATATCTCCCAAAACATCAGTAAGCTTGCTGCCCGTAGCTTCGTATGCTTTTGCTTCGATGATGATTTTGGGCGTTTCACGGGAGGGGATCATGAAGTCGGCCTTTGCAGCCTTACCATAACGATTGACAAAGTTCGCCCTAGACTCGTAGGGTATTCCCCTATCGTCATTTACTTCTTTAAGGACCTTCTCCACGGCTTCCTCCAGAGCAGACCCTCTATGTTGACCGCGAATCGCCGACCCTCGCATCTGCTTGTATCTTTCGAGGAGAATGTCCTCTAATTTCCATCCTCTGCCGATGTGATACTCGATCGCTTCAATCAAAGCTGATTCTATCAGGATCTCCGAAATCTTTTCAGATTGATTCCGACATTTATGTCTAATAGTTTTGAAATCTCCCTTGATTCCGTGGGCTTTGAAGATATTAAGCAGAATATCTTGTGAAATGTCGAGAAATAGCCGAAAAACGTCTAAAGCGTAGTCTTCCTCAGCTAACAAGCCTTCAATCGCTTTTTGGTCTATTGCGGACCGTTTCAGCTGGTAGATCACCCTTGGAGTTGTTTCAAGAACCATTTCAGCAGTTTCATCCATCCAATCCACGTTGATCGGTTCAATCTGTTCCAGAAGCTCCTCTAAAGTTATCTGCGCCATCGTATTGCTACTCCATGGATTCTCTAGCCCGGTATTCGGCATGGGAAATATCGATTTTGACTTTCCTGTCGACCAGCCTGAGCTGGTTCAATCCCAAACGCTGATGGATGACTGGAATCAGATCTTCATTGATCTCGTATCCTATGCTATTTCTCCCCAAATTGATGGCCGCCAACGTCGTGGTTCCGGACCCGGCAAAGGGATCGAGAACGGTATCCCCAACAAAAGAATACATGCGAATGAGTCGGAGGGGTATCTCTTCTGGAAAGACCGCCTCATGTCCTTTGAACCATTCGGTCTCGGTCTCAACCCGCCATATCCTCTGGACGTACTGTCTCCAAGTCTCCTTGTCCAATCTGCTCATCTTCTTCATGGCGGGGTCCAACGTCCTCTTTCCTGGCTTCTTCAGAATGAATATATATTCAAAATATACATTATTGTAAATCGAAGCAGGATAGGGATATGACCCTAAAAGTGGCCCACCGAAGTTCCGATTGAATCCTTTGTCCCAGATGAAGGTGTCAAAAAGACGGAATCCCAGATCGTGTGACAACATCAAAAGATCTCCGGATATGGGAACCCGGTACAGTCCGTTCTCATCATCGTAAAAATACTTGCTTCGGATATCCGCAACGTTGAGGCAGAAACGTCCATCCGGGACCAGTACGCGCCAGACCTCCTTGAAGACGTCCTGAATCATATCCCTGTAAGACCCATAATCAAAAGGCTGCCCCTTTTTCATGAGAGTCGTTACATAAGGCGGACTTGTGACGACACAGTGGACCGATTCATCCGGCACCTCCTTCATGTGCCGAGAGTTACCTATGTATATATTATGATAAGTCGGAATATCGTAATCCGATGAATCGCCCTCCGATAATTCCGTCACCATTTCCGACCAATCGCCTTCATCTTCACTTTTGATTTTCACTTGCTTCACTCCAATTAAGATCTAATTTTATCGAGCGTATATGAAACCACCGCATGACATTTAAAAAAACATGCAATACAGAGTTCAGACCGAAACGTATCCTAACGAGGCCAGTTACGCGAATATCAGCCTCCTCGCCCGCATCGTCGAGAGGTCGAGGTAGGGAACTATCGCCGGGGTGGGCTGGAGGTTCATCTTCTTCTGGAAGTCGGTCTGGCCCTGCCAGGTTCCGCTGTTTATCGCCGTCACCCCCTTGTAGCGGGTCATCCCCACGGTGTGGACGTGGCCGCAGTGGAGGACCGCCGGCGGCCTTCTTATGACCAGGAGGTCCTCCACCTCCGGGGCTATCGAGACCCGGTTGCCGTATATCGGGGAGAGGTGCCTCCTCTTCAGCATCTCCACCATAGCCTTCTCC
>CAZHAO010000200.1:0-3835 GCA_964530375.1 uncultured Methanotrichaceae archaeon | reverse complement strand
TCGGCGAGGCCCCGGTGGTGATCGCCGCCTGCGCCACCGTCACCGATTACGTCATGACCTGCGGCCAGCTCACCTACCCCATCGACCTCGCCATAGCCGTCGAGCAGATGGTCCTGGCGGCGGCGGCCGAGGGGCTCGGGACCTGCTGGATCGGGGCCTTCTACGAGGAGGAGGTGAAGAAGGTCCTGAACATCCCCCCCGAGGTGAGGGTAGTCGCCCTCCTGCCCATGGGCTACCCCGACGAGTCGCCCCTCCCGAGGCCGAGGAAGGAGATGGAGGAGATAGTCTCCTTCGAGACCTGGAAATAAGGGCCTATGGACACTTCAAGAGCTGATGCGAAGGCGGTGGGACAGATGGCGGAAAAGGTCGTCAAGACCGACGAGGAGTGGAAGAAGCTCCTCTCCCGGGAGGAGTACATCGTCACCAGAAAGAAAGGGACGGAGCCCCCCTTCTCCGGCAAGTACTACCGCTTCAAGGGAAAGGGAATCTATCGGTGCGTCGCCTGCGGAAGTGACCTCTTCTCCTCGGAGACGAAGTTCGACTCTGGCTCCGGCTGGCCGAGCTTCTGGGCAATGATCTCCGAGGATGCCGTCGATGAGAGGGAGGACAAAAGCTACGGGATGGTCAGGGTTGAGGTGGTCTGTGCGAGGTGCGACGCCCACCTCGGCCACGTCTTCGAGGACGGGCCGCCCCCGACGGGGCTGAGGTACTGCATCAACTCGGTGGCCCTGAAGTTCGTCCCCGAGGAGGAGCTGGATTCCGAGGAATGAGGAAAGAAGAGAAGAAGGGATTTGAAGGTCGGTTCGTTTGGCGGAGCATCTGTTGGAGATGGCCGGGGCCCTCGTTCGGGTGAGGGACGGCGAGGTCGAAGTCCTGACGGACCCCACGGTCAAATGGTGTCCTCTCCGGAGCGGCCTCTATGGGCACAAGGTCGAGTCGAGAGAGACCGTCGAGTCGGTCCTCAGGTCGCACATGGAGGAGCTGGGGATGTACGGCCCCCATCGCGTCCTGGAGCTATCGGAGCGGCCCGTCAGCTTCGGGGCATCGGAGATGATCGCCGACGGGATGAAGGCCGCGCTCGTCGATGCCGCCGTCGTCGTCTGCGAGGGGGCGGGGACGGTGATCGCGACCAGGCCCGAGGTCGTCGCCGCCCTCGGCGCCCACATGACCGGCCTCGTCAGGACCGACCCGATGGAGGCCGTCCAGTCGGGCCTCCGGGAGAGGGGGTGCATCCTCCTCGACGACCGGGGGACGATCGACCAGGTCGCAGGACTCAGGCTTGCCCTGGAGGAGGGATTTGGGGCGGAGCGGGTCGTCGTCACCATATCGGGAAAGAGGGCCTTCGAGGCCGAGGCGATCAGGAAGATGGCCCCGCCCGCCCGAGGCGAGGGGGCGATCGTCTTTGCAGTCCACAACCTCGACGTGACGGAGGAGGGCGCCCGGATCCTCGCCGAGGGCTGCGACGTCGTCTGGGGCTGCGCCTCCCGGCAGGTCCGAGAGGTCGCAGGAAGGCGGGCGAGGCTCCAGATGGGGATATCGATACCCGTTTTCGCCCTCACCGATCGGGGAAAGAGGCTGGTCCTGAATAGGGCCCTCGCCTTCGACGAGAGGCTGGTGATGTTCAGGGCGACGCTTCCCTTCGGCCCCGAGGAGAAGCTGCCGGTGCCCCTGGACTGAGCGGGTCAAAAAATTGCTCAATGTGGTGGATGGATTCGAAGGCCAGTGGCCCTGTTGGGGGCAAACCGGTTCATGTTCAGGACCGTGCAGCGGATCCTTCCCGGCGCCGTCACCCTTACCTTTCCCTCCTGGGGCGCGAGGGTCCGGCCCTCGATCCCCAAGGCCTTGATCCTATCGGCTGGGAGAAGAGGCTGAACTCGTGGCCCACCAGGTCCAGGTCCCCGCCCAGGATCTTCATCGTGGGGATATCCGGCGCTTTCTGCCTCTTGTTCTTCTATTCGAGCTTCCTCTGGCCTCATCTCCTGAGCCTAGGCAAGGTATATTCACTTGCCAGAGGGGTTGCAGGGAGTGGCGAGGATTTTTGTCGATAATGTCCTCAGGGAGCAAATGCAGCAAGGTCCAAGAATTGATATCGAATAAGGATAAACCTGACTTATTGGTCTGGAGGTTTCAAATGGTCTTCGAGCAACTTGCCCAGTCCATCATGGAGATTATCGCTCCTGCCTTGCCTTATCTGATCATTGGTGGCAAGAAAGCAGCCGAAGAGGCGGCAAAGAAGATGGGATCTGACGCCTGGGAGAAGGCGAAAGCCCTTTGGGATAGGCTGAGTCCGAGAATGAAATCTAGAGCGAAAGCCGCAGCTCGTGATGTTGCTGCGTCTCCGGATGATCCCGAATTGCAGAAGGCTCTAAAGAAGCAGCTGGAAGAGATTTTATCTGAAGATCCCCATCTGGCAGAAGAGGTGAGCCTCCTGGTGACGGCTCGGCAGAGGGTGGGCGAGCTTCACGGCCTAGCGAAGACGGTAGAAGCGGAAGAGATTATGAAGGGCGCCATAGAGGCCGAGCAGGATGTAAATAAAGTGGCTCCTGGCGGTGAGGCCATCGCCGTCGAGGTTGAGCGGCTCGCAGGGGGCGAGATCAAAGCCGACCAGAAATTGGAGAAGATCGAAGAGGGCGGAAAAGCAATAGGCATTAAGATCAAGAAGATGTAGCAGTCTCTTCGTTGGGGTTGATACATGGCGCAGCGGGATCGGGACGTGATAAACTACATCAGGATGCGTACTCGCAACTTCACGGGCCGAAAGTGGGTCTTTGAGGAGGTCGAGAGATGGCTCGACGATCCGAATGCCTCCCGATTCTTCATCATCACTGGCGAGCCTGGAATTGGAAAGAGCGCCATAGCCGCAAGGTTGGTGCAGTTCTCTGACGATGACGCCACGCCTCCCGCTGCCTGTTCTCATCTCGCCAAGGATTTCCTGAGCGCGGCTCACTTCTGCTATGCCCGCAACGGCGGCTGGATATCGCCTGTTGGATTTGCCCGCTCGATTAGCTCTCAGCTCGCCATGCGCTACCCTGAGTTTGCAAAGGCGATAGCTTCTGATCTAGGAATCAAAGTCGATCAGCATATCAAAGAGAACCTGGGCACGGTGATCGGCATCCAGATCCTAAACTATCATGCTGAAAGCCCGGAGGCGGTATTCGACGATCTGGTCAGGCAGCCTCTCAAGGCCATGTGCGAAATTAGGGGCTTCGCTGGACCTATTGTGATCCTGGTGGACGGTCTGGACGAGGCGCTGAGCTATAGCGGGCCAGTATCCATAGTGAGGCTCCTTGCGGCCTGCGACGATCTTCCCCCTCAGGTGCGGCTGCTGCTGACGTCGAGGCGGAGGGACGACGTCTTGAGCCACTTTCGGCCCCTCAGACCCTTCATCCTCTACGCCCACAGCAAGATGAATGAGAGAGATCTTCGGTCTTATCTGAGACGGAGATTCGAGGAGTCCGAATCGCTGCGCAAGATGACCGGAAACGCATCAGGAGCGGTCATCGAGAGCCTGGCCAGCCGAAGCCAGGGGAACTTCCTCGTGGTTTCCAAGGTCGTGGACAGCATCGAGCGGGGAGAGCTCGAGATGGGCGACCCCGAATCTCTGCCTTCAGACCTCATGGATCTATACGCCTGGTTCTTGGACCGACTGGTCCAAAGAGACCGGAATCTGTGGCGAGATCTTTATCGACCGGTGCTGGGGATCTTAATTGCCGCCTTCGAGCCCGTCGACGCATCGATCCTCTCCCGATGGACAGGAATTGGCCCTCAGAGGGTGCGGGATGCTCTAGTATAACAGTTCCAAATTAACATATCAATACACCACGATCATTATCAA
>CAZHAO010000199.1:0-3866 GCA_964530375.1 uncultured Methanotrichaceae archaeon | reverse complement strand
CAGAAGAGGATCACGCCCCGCTCCGAGGCGTCCCTGATCACCCTTCCCGCCGCCTGGAGCCCCCTGTTTATGGCGGGCAGGGTGTAGGCGATCAAGATCCCGTTCTTCTGACCGTACTTTCTGACGTAGTACTGGTTTGTCTCCCTCTGGATCTCGTTGTAGAAGCCGAGGGGGAGGCCGACGACGGCGACGCCGTTCAGAGCCTCTCCCTTGTAGTCGATCCCCTCGGCGAGCTTCCCTCCGGAGACGCCCAGAAGGACTGCCCCCCTCTTCTTTCCCGCCTTGAAGAAGTCGTCGAGGATCGCGGGGACGTCCTCGGCGTTCCTCGGCTCGGCGTAGAGCATCTTTCCCGCCCTTCTCGCGGCCGTTTTGCAGGTCGCCTCGTACTGGTTCATCATCGAGTACGAGGTGAAGAAGACGGCGACGTTTCCTGGAACCTCCTCGACGACCGCCTCGATGTGATCTGTTATCTCCCTTCTATTCTGGGCCTCGTCCCTTTTTTCAAGCTGCGTGGTGGCCGTCTTGGCCACCATGAGGAGCCTGTTCTCCGGGGGGAAGGGGTTAGGAAGGCTGATCTTCTTCGCCCTGCCCTCCTCACCCAAAAGGTAAAGCTCGTAGGCGTCGAGGGGCGAGAGGGTGCCGCTGAGCATCACCGTCGCGTTGATGTTGTCGGTCACCCTTCTGATCAGAGGAGCTGGATCGATGTTGTTCACCTCCAGCCACGCCCTCTTCTGGTCGCCGGTGCCGCTGACGGTGATCTTCCTCTGGTATGCGAGATCTCTTTCTGCCATCTCCACGTCGCCCAGGAAGAGAAGGACCAAGGCCAGGCTCGGCTCGATCTCTCCTTTCAGATTTTCGCGATCCCCCTCCGCCAGCTCCAGCTCCGCCACCCTCACCGCCACCTCCGTCGCGGCCGAAAGCGCCTCCTCCACGTCGTCAAACCCCCGGTAGAGGAACTCGCGGAATAGGTCTGCGTCCAAGAGCTCTTCGCCCTCCTGCATCCGGGACAGGCGGCTTTTGATATACTTTCGAAGCCTCGGGAGAAGGGTTTCGATCACCTCCACGCCCATCAATCGCGAGGACGCGTCCAGGGAGGACTCCTCGAGCCGAGCCTGGCCCATCGACTCCTGGTACTTCTCCACCTCCTTCTCGGCGAGGTCGATCATCCTCAGAGATAGGATCCTCGAATTGAGGGCCCTGACGGCTTCGCCCAGGTTGTGGGCCTCGTCGACGAATAGGGTCAGCGACTCCCGGTCCATCTCCAGCCAGTCGAAGATAATCTCCTGGAACTCGGGGCTGAAGAGGTGAGAGTAGTTGAGGATCACGATGTCGCTCCCCTTGGCAGAGAGGCTCATCACCTCGTAGGGGCAGACCTCACCACACTCCTTCGTGAACTGGTCAGGGGACCTGATGCCGGTCCTCAGTTCGTCCACCAGGTCCAAGATCAATCCGGAGTGTCTGAAGTGGGGCTTTCCCTGAAGCTCGAAGACCTCCCGGCTCATCATGTAGTAAGGGCAGAAGGTCCTGTACCCGGGAACGCTGGAGGGCGCTGTCCCGTCCTTGGAGGGGTCGTAGAACTTTCCCCCCACCTCTCCGAGCCTTGAGATCATCTTTCTCTTCGTCCACTCCCGGAGCCTGGCGCAGCCAGCGTAGACGCTCTCTCCTGTGAACTCGTCGGCTAAAGGGCACATCTTCTGCTTTCCCACCATGTAGGTTATGGTGGGGCGGTGCCTGGTTTTGGACCAGATCTTCTCGATCTCGTCCAGGTATACGTCTATCTGGCTGACCGTCCTCACCGCCACAGCGATCTTGCCGGGGGCTGCCGCCAGGGCCGCTGAGATGCAGCTGGTTTTGCCGCTGCCGGTGGGGGCGCCGATCATCAGCACCGCATGATCCCCATCCCTCACGGTCCCGTAAACGTCGTCCAGCATGACGTCCTGGTAAGGCCTCAGCGACTCGTAGGGGAAATAGTCCAGATACACGATAGCGTGCTTTCAGCTTAAAGGTGATAAATGCTATCCATCTGGCCCTCCTCTCCTCACCGCCCCATCTTTCCCGGCTCCTCCGAGGCGCCTCAATGAAAAAGGTTTAAATGTAATTGCGGTACATGATATTAAGGGAGTAACATGAAAAGTGCGATCGCCCTTTTGCTCGTCCTGATGACAGCCGTCGCCCTGACGACGACGGCCTCGGCCTCGCCGATCTTTCAGGATGGGTACATCACAGGGTATCTCGATGTCAGCGGAGATGGCCAGACCGAGATCGTGAGCACGAACCTGGACCGATGGATGGGGTTCACCAACACTGAGGTTCTCTACGGGAAGGGCTATATCGACTACTTCTCGACAGGCCGATTCAACCAGTCCCTTGGCGCGGCGGAGATCGACAGGAAGATAGAGTTTCCCGATGGCCTCCTGGTAAACGTTCAGCATTTTGATTCTTCGCGGGTCTTCAACGGGACGGGCCTGGACATATCCAACATCAACGTCGTCTCCTCTTACTCGGGGGTCGACCGGATGGTCATCGCCCCCAACTGCACCACCTTCGACGTCAAGAGCGAGTTCAATGGGATATGGGACCTGGAGGCCTTCAAGAAGGACTTCTACCACCACATCGATTCGAAGACGATGGTGGACGGAAAGTTCGAGGTCGACAAGGAATTGATCTTCAAGTGATCTCTGATGGGCGCAGGCGGCGATAGATCCGGATCAGCTTTGGCTCTTGCGAGTTTTGAAGATAGATGATCATAAAAAATGGGGAATTATAATGGGATTGCTCAACCGAATGTCTACGGTAGTCAGGGCCAAGATGAACACGATGATGGACAGGGTGGAAGACCCAAACGAAACGCTCGACTACTCTTACCAGAAACAGCTCGATCTTCTGCAGAACGTAAAAAGAGGCGTGGCAGAGGTGACCACCTCCAAGAAGAGGCTGGAGCTTCAGAAGGCTAAGCTCTCTCAGAAGATGGACCAGCTCGACTCTCAGGCGAGAGAGGCGATAAAGTCCGACAGGGAGGATCTGGCGCGCCAGGCGCTGGAGAGGAAGAGCTCCCTTTCAGTCCAGGCCCAGAGCCTCGACCAGCAGATCGCAGATCTTGAGCAAGAGCAGGCCAAGCTCGAGGCGACCGAGAGGAGGCTCTCCGCCAAGGTGGAGGCCTTCAGGGTGAAGAAGGAGACGATAAAGGCCCAGTACTCCGCCGCTGAGGCTCAGGTCAAGGTGACAGAGTCTCTGACCGGGATCAGCGAGGAGATGGCGGACGTCGGCCTTGCGGTCCAGAGGTCCGAGGACAAGATCGAGACGATGAAGGCGAGGTCGGATGCCCTCGACGAGCTGGTGGCGAAGGGGACCCTCGAAGAGTTCGCGGGAAGCGACGACGTCGAGAGGGAGCTGGCCAAGATCAGGGCGATGGATGATGTCGAGGCGGACCTGGCGAGGCTGAAGGCGGAGGAAGGGAAATGATCATCAGGATAATGGGCGAGGGCCAGTTCAAAGTGTCCAGCGCCCTTCTCGACGAGCTGAACTATATCGACAACAGGATCGTGGACAGCGTCGCGAAGGACGACGAGACCGGGTTCAAGCGGGAGCTGGCGAGCCTCGTCTCAGCTATAAAGGTGAAGGGCGAGCCTCTGGACCCGACGGAGATCGTCGAGTCGGACATCATCGTGCCCCCGGGGGACCTGACCCTCGATGAGGCGAAGAGGGTCTTCAGCGGAAGCGGCCTGATCGAGGATTAGAACTCGGAGATGAGGGGAAAGGCCGAGCGGCGAAAAGAGTCTGGGGCCAGAGGGGCGGCAAGATCTCTTCCTTCCAGCTGCTGAGGCGATCCCATCAAAGTTCGCTCTTCCGCCTCTTTCGGCTTTATT
>CAZHAO010000198.1:0-3870 GCA_964530375.1 uncultured Methanotrichaceae archaeon | reverse complement strand
CAACGGGATGGTCCTCGGCGAGGACGGCCACAAGATGTCCAAGTCGCTGAACAACTTCATAGCCCCCGAAGAGGTGGTGGCGAAGTTCGGCGCCGACGCCTTCCGCCAGTGGGCGGCGGTGGGCGGAAGCCCCGGAAGCGACGTCATGTTCCGGTGGAAGGACGTGATCAGCGGCGGCAGGTTCCTCCAGAAGCTCTGGAGCATGTACCGATTCTCCGCCCCCCACGCCGTCAAATCCGACGATGCATCCCCAAACCAGGTGGACCGGTGGCTCCTCTTCGAGCTCTCTTCGATGATCGAGGCGGTCACCGACTCGATGGACAGGTTCGCGTTCGACGAGGCCTTCAGGGCCGTCAGAGGCTTCGCCTGGGAGTTCCTCGCCGACAACTACATCGAGCTGGTCAAGTCCCGGCTCTACGGTCCCGACGGCCCCGAGAAGAGGGCGGCCCAGTCGACGATTCGCGCCGCCCTCGATGCCCTGACGAGCCTCCTCGCGCCCTTCACCCCCTTCATCGCCGAGGAGATCAGAACGAACCTCTCCGGCGAGTCGGTCCACACCTCCAGCTGGCCAAAGCCGCTGGATATCCAGCCCTCGCCCGAGGGGAGCCTGATCAAAGACGTGGCGGCGGCCGTGAGGAGGTACAAGTCGGACCGGGGGATGGCCCTCAACTCGCCTCTCGCCGGGATCGAGGTCTACTCCGACCTGGACCTGGAGACGGCGGACCTCTCCGGCTCCACCAGCTCGCCGGTGGCCGTGAAGCGAGGCAGCCCCGAGATCGAGACGAGGGCCGTCGAGGTGAAGCCCTCGATGAAGGCTATAGGTCCCGTCTTCAAAAACCAGAGCGGCGAGATCATCAGACGGCTGACGGAGATGGACCCAGAGGACGTGGCCCGGATGGTGGCGGCAGGAAAGATCGAGGTCGAGGTTAGCGGGGGAGTCGTGGAGCTCGGCCCCGAGGCGGTCGAGATGGCCACCGAGACCCTCTCCGCCGGGAAGGCCGTGGAGATGATCAGCCTCGCGGGCGCCATCGTCCTCATCAGGACAGGATCATGATCGAGGTCGAGGTCAAAGCTCGCTCTCCGCCGGATATCGAGGAGAAGATCGCGGGCCTCGGCGGCGAGCTGGTAGGGGTGGAGACCCACCTCGACCTCTACTTCAGCCACCCCTTTCGCGACTTCGCCCGGACAGACGAGGCCCTTCGGATCAGGGTCAAGGAGGGTGGGGCTCGTCTCACCTACAAGGGGCCGAAGCTCGATTCTGAGACGAAGTCGAGGCGAGAGCTGACCGTCCGGGTCGACGACGCTGGAGCCCTGGAGTCGGTCCTGGAATCGATGGGATTTTCGCGGGCCGCAGTCGTCAAAAAGAGGAGGACGAAGTACTCCCTGGGCGAGGCGGTCTTGGCCGTCGACGATGTGGAGGGGCTTGGAACCTTCATCGAGGTGGAGCTCTCCGGGGGCGAGGACTGGGAGGCTCAGAAGAGGATCGCCCTGGATATTCTGGAGAGGCTTGGGATCGCCGAGTCGATAAGAAAGTCGTACCTGGAGCTGTTGAATGACGCGGAGAGATGAGATCTCCTCTGAAACGATCTGGGAAAGAGTCCGACCCATGGCGATGATGATCTCTTTCGTCGTCGCCGTCCAGATCCTCTCCCTCGCCCTGATGCCTCCGTTATCAAAAACGGAGGTCAGGATCTTCGAGAACCCGGAGGCCGTCGCCAACCCCTTCAGCTACATCTTCCTGGTCCTGGGGTTCACCCTCTTCATCCTCATGGCCATGAAGCTGAAGAAGGGCTGGGTCGTGAGCGGCGTCATTCTCCTGGCGATGGCCATGGGGGTCTACTATGTCCTCTCGGCCTTCCTTCCGCCCCTTCCGGCGGTCCTCCTCTCCCTCGCGACCCTGGCCCTCCTCCACCTCTACCCTGAATGGTACGTCATCGACCTGGTGGGCCTTCTCGTCTGTGCAGGGGTCGGAACCCTCTTCGGCCTCAGCATGACCCCCTTTCCAGCCCTCCTCCTTCTTTTGGTGCTGGCGGCCTACGATGCCGTATCCGTCTACAAGACCCGCCACATGGTGACCCTCGCCGAGGGGGTGATGGAGATGAGGGCCCCCCTCCTCTTCGTCGTCCCGAAGAAGAGAGACTACAGCTTCCGACGCGAGGGGCTGGGGTCCGGAAACGACCGGGGCGCTTATTTTCTCGGGCTCGGAGACGCCATCATCCCCACGGTTCTGGTGATCTCTGCCAACTGGTCTTACGCCCTTCCGGTGATCGAAGCGTTCGGGATCGGCGCCAACCTTCCGGCCCTGGGGTCGATGCTGGGAACCTACCTCGGCTTTGCAGCCCTATCCATGACCTCCAGGGACAGGCCTCAGGCGGGCCTCCCCTTCCTCAACGGCGGCGCGATCCTCGGATTTCTTTTGGCCGTCCTCGCCTCCGGGGCCGCCGTCTTCTGAGGACTCACCGACAACCTTTTTTTGGCAGCACGTATTTCCAGTACCGGAGGAGAGAGAAGTGGACGATAACGACGTCGTTTTGGAGGCGCAGTTTGTGCCCTTCTGCCCCAAGTGCGGGACTGAGTGCGAGGCGAGGGAGCTGAGGCGGGCCCTCGACTCGGACAACTGGAAGAAGATCGTCGTCGAGGCGATCTACTACTGCCCCAACTGCGACAACTACTGGAGCGAGGGGCTGGTGGAGAAGGGGTACAAGTGACCTGAGATGGCCTTTATGGTGGAGGAAGGCTCCGTCGCCCTCAACGTCGAGGGGGCCTTCTACAACCCGACGATGAAGATGAACCGGGACATCGGGGTGGCGGTGGCAAAGGCCCTCGGCATCTCCGACTACCTGGACGCCCTCGCCGCCAGCGGGGCGCGGGGCCTGCGGGTGGCAAAGGAGGCGGATGTCGAAGATGTGGCCTTAAACGACATCAGCTCTCGCGCCGCCCTCCTGATCGAGGAGAACGCTAAGCGAAACGGCCTCGAGGGGTGCGAGATCCTATCCTCCAACGCCAACTCCCTCCTCCACCAGAGGCACTTTGAGGCCGTCGACCTCGACCCCTTCGGCTCCCCCTCTCCATTCCTCGCGGCCGCCTCACGCTCAGCCCTCGACTACCTCTTCATTACGGCGACGGATACTGCCCCCCTCTGCGGAGCCCACCTAAAAAGCGGCATAAGAAAGTACATGGCCGTCCCCGTCAAGGCCGACCACCACCGGGAGATGGGGGCGAGGATCCTCCTGGGGGCCGTCGCGAGGGAGCTGGCCCGGGTCGACAAGGGGATGCGCCCCCTCCTCACCCACGTCTCCGACCATTACGCCCGGGTCTACCTCAGAGTCGCGAGGGGTGCGAAGGCTGCCGATAAAACCCTCGAAGGCATGGGCCACCTCGATCAGTGTCGCAGCTGCGGCAGGTGGCGGACCGTCTCCGGCATGGCCTGCCGGTCCTCGGGGGTCTGCTCCTTCTGCGGGGAGAGGGCGGATGTGGCGGGCCCCCTCTGGCTCGGTCCCATCCAGGATCGCGAACTTATAAACAGGGCCCTGGCGGAGCTGGAGGGCTCGGGGGCTCGGTCCGATCGGGCGGTCCGACTTCTCCAGATCTGCGCCGAGGAGATCGACCTTCCGATGTACTACGACCACCATAAACTCTGCAGGAGATTTAAGGTCACCCCCGGCGCCGCCGAGGACCTAGTCGAGAGGCTGAGATCTGGTGGGTGGCGGGCCTCACGAACTCATTTCAGCGGCGTGGGGATAAAGACGGATGCGCCTTTCGAAGTCCTGAAGGAGCTTCTATGTTCTATTTAATCACTCCAGCTTTGAAATTATTCTTTGGGCCGCGAAGATCGCGACTTCAATTTCGGCTTGACCCGAAAGTTAATAT
>CAZHAO010000197.1:0-3945 GCA_964530375.1 uncultured Methanotrichaceae archaeon | reverse complement strand
GCTGACGCTAGCAGCAATACAAAAGCGGTAAGCGTAATCGCGGTCACTTTCTTCATAATCTCGTTAACCTCCTACTTTTCCCCTATGGGGTTAGGTTCATGCAGCATACAGTATGATTATTCTTAAAACTATTGCCCACACTGATCTCCCCGCCACTGCGGCGCGACCAAACTGCGCCATCAGGTGCTGTTTGGCATCAATATGATACTGTATAGCTACATCACCCTCCCGATCCCTTTGGGACTATGGGGATATGATAGAGAATTTCACCATATATCTTTTGTGGTCTCTTTTTCGAGACATAATCCCCCTTGCACCCGAAAATCTGGAGGAGAGGCCGATCGATGGAAGAGATTTTACCAGGTTTTATCGGCACAAATACGGGTTCTGTTACGCCGAGGGGGCATATGAGGGATATGGGAAGGGGTATAAATTGGTTCAAAAATGGCTCAAAATCGGCCTGTTCGATGAAAAAAAACCAGAGATTCCCAAGGCCCTGCACGATCCCAGGGAAAACTGTTTCTAGGCCAGAGTCGATAAGAGTGAGCCATATGGCGCGAACGAGCCTTATATATCATCCCATCTACCTGGAGCACGATACCGACGGCCATCCCGAGAGGAAGGAGCGGCTCATCACCGCCCTGAAGAAGATAGAGGCCTCGGACCTGGACCTGGAGTTCGTCACCCCTCGGCCCGCCACCCTCGAGGAGGTGGAAGCGATCCACTCCCCCGGCTACATCGACCAGGTGAGGTCCATCTCCGAGCGGGGAGGAGGATATCTGGACCTGGATACCGTCGTCTCCCGCCGATCCTTTGAGGCCGCCCTGATGGCGGCGGGAGGGGTGATAACCGGCATCGACGGTGTGAGAAAAGACCTCGACAACGCCTTCGCCCTGGTAAGGCCGCCGGGACACCACGCCCTGCCCAACAGGGGGATGGGGTTTTGCATCTTCAACAACGTGGCCATAGGGACGAGGTACGCCCAGAAGATGGGGCTGGAGAAGGTTCTGATCGTGGACTGGGACGTCCACCACGGGAACGGGACGAGCGCGATCTTCTACGACGATCGGACTGTACTCTACTTCTCAACCCATCAGTTCCCCCACTATCCCGGCACGGGAAGGGTGAAAGAGCTGGGGATGGACGGAGCCGAGGGGTTCACAGTGAACGTCCCCCTCCCCTCGGGGACGGGCGACTCCGGCTACCTCACCGTCTTCGAGGAGATCCTCAAGCCCGTCGCCCTGGAGTTCGACCCCGACATCGTCCTCGTATCGGCCGGCCAGGACCCTCATCAGGCAGATCCCCTCAGCGGCATGAACCTCACCACCGAGGCGTTCGGATCGATGGCAGCGGCGGTGAAGGAGATCGCCGACTCCTGCTGCGAGGGCAGGCTCGTCGCGGCCCTCGAAGGAGGATACAACCTCAACGCCCTCTCCGACTCCATCGTCGCGATCCTGAGGTCTTTCAAAGGGGAGGCACCGGCGCCGATCGAGGTCGAGGAGGACCCGAGGGTTGCCGAGAGGATAGATGAGGTGAAGAGGGCGATGAGCCCCTACTGGAACTGCTTCAAGGAGAGAGGGTGAAGAGGAGGAAGGTTACGGAGACCTTTAGACCCATTCTCGCGCCGAAAAGTACCGGGCAACGAAAGCTCGAAACTCCGGGTCTCTGACCTTGAGGATCTCCTCTCCCCCGTATATCTTGTATCCCCGCCTCAGCTCGGGGCCGAGGTGGCGTCCGAGGGATATGCTCGCCACCTGGGCGCGGAGCAGCTCTTCGGCCTTTTCGAACTTTCGAGCCGTCTCCACCACCACCCGGCCGTCCTCGATGTAAGGGCCTGAGAGGGGCTCGGGGTGGCTGGCGACGAACTTCTTTGCGTGCTCCGCCTCCCAGACAGGGGGGCCGATCCTTCTTTCGACCCGGGGAAGGGAGGAGACGGAAAGCTCGAAGAGCATCCTGATGGCGCCGCAACCTTCAGATCTTCCTGAAACGCCAGGATCTCCATCGCCCGTTCCGGCGGGAGCGGCTCTGTGCCGGTCAACGTCCGACCGAAGGACCGAAAATCCGTTTCTATCCAGGAGGGCCCGAACCGACTCCTCCGCCTTCCTCAGCTGGGGGAAGACGACGTCCTCCACCAGGTCGGGGGCCGCAAACTCGATAAGGATCAGGCTGCTTTTTCGCTTTGCGAGCTGCTCGCGAAGCTCTTCGTCCGAGAGGGGCGGGATCGGCTTTGGGAAGAAGAACTCCAGGGCCGGCTCTCTCAGGAAGAGGCGGGACGCGGCCACAAACGCGAACATCCTGTCGAGGTCGAGGGCCGCGGCGACGTTCCTTCCCGGGTCGACGGGGTCGACGACGACCAGGGGGTCCTCATGGTCCCGGGAAGAGTGATCCGCGAGGTCGATCACCTCTCCCGGACGCCAGGAGGCGGCACCCTCCAGGACGCCGAAAAACGAGCCGCGCCTGATGATGAGAAGCTCGGCAAGGTAGCCGGAGAAGCCGCCGACCTTCAGCTCCGACCCGTAGACGCCGATCCCCTTCATGAACTGCTTCAGAAGGAGGACCTCGTCCTCGAGCCCTCCTATCCTCGCCGAGACGTACCTGTTGTGAAAGGGGGTTCGGTCGACGGCGGAGATGATCCGCGAGGCGTCCTCCACCAGATAGCACGGCACGAGGTCGAGCTCAAACCCTTCGAGGAAGGCGTGAACGTAGGCGTGCTCCGCGTACCGCTCCTCGAACTTCGGGGCAACAAGCCTCGCGATCTCCAGGGCGGGAGCGAGGGGAGACCCCTCGGGGACGCCGATGAATACGTCCAGGTCGTGGTCTCCCGAGAGCCAGGTGCCCCGAGCCGCAGACCCCACCAGGATCGACTCGCATTCGATCCCTTCGGCTCCGGCCAGCTCACCGATCCGCGATAAGACCTTTCTCGCGATGGATTTGAGCCTCTCTCGCTCCTCGGAGGAGGGCCTCACCCTCGATAGGACCTCCTCAAGGACTGGTGAGGGGGAAGGCTGCGACGTCCTCGTAGATGGGCCCTCCGGGGGTGAGGGTGCTCTTCTTCAGAACGAACTCCTCCGCCCTGAACTCGCCGAGGTTGACGTCTTTGAAGGGGGCGAGCTTCGAGGATAGGATGGAGGTCGTCTCGGGGCTGGGCCTCCCCACCCGAGCGATGGTGGCGTGAGAGGTGAACCTCCTCCGTTCCCTCTCAAACCCCAGGGGCGAGAGGGCCGCCTCGACGGCGCGGAAGAGTCCCTCAAACTCCCCCTCGGCCCCGATCCAGACGACCCTGATCGACCTGCCGGGAAAGGCCCCCATCCCCCCGATCCTGGCGGTGAAGGCCGGCCGCCTCACGCCCCCCAGGGCATCGACGACCCTCTCCACCTTCGGAAGGGGGACGTCGCCGAGGAACTTGAGGGTGACGTGGATGAGGTTCGGCTCGACGAGCCTCACCCCCGGCAGGTCGATCTCCTCCTGGACCTTTGCGATCTCGTCGCGGATCGAGGAGGGGAGGTCGACGGCGACAAAAGACCTGACCCCCTTCTCCGATCCGGACCTGGCGCCCTTCTGAGCCATCTTCGACCTACCTTAGAACGCCGCCCCGGCTCGCGGAGGTGACGGACCTGCTGTACCTGGCCAGCATCCCCTTCGCCACCTTCGGCTCCGGCGGCCTCCAGGTGGCCTTCCGCCTCTCGATCTCTGAGGCGTCCACCAGAAGGTCGATCCTTCGGGCGTCGATATCGATCCTGATCTCGTCGCCGTCCTCCGCGAGAGCGATGGGTCCTCCCACCGCCGCCTCGGGGCAGATGTGGCCGATGCAGGGACCCCTCGTCCCGCCGGAGAACCTGCCGTCGGTGATCAGGGCTACGGAGTTTCCTAGCCCCACGCCCTGGATCGCCGATGTAGGAGAGAGGGTCTCCCTCATCCCCGGGCCGCCCTTGGGACCCTCGTACC
>CAZHAO010000196.1:0-4054 GCA_964530375.1 uncultured Methanotrichaceae archaeon | reverse complement strand
TCTTCGCCGGAAGCTTCATGATGAAATCAAGCCAAATCCCGGACGCTGCCCCAGGGCCAGAGTTCTCCCTCGCCTCCGACTTCGAGCCGAAGGGCTCCCAGCCCGAGGCGATCGATAAGCTCGTCAGCGGCCTTGAGTCCGGCCGGAGCCTCCAGACCCTTCTCGGAGTCACAGGCTCGGGGAAGACCTACACCGTCGCCAAGGTCATCGACGCCGTCAAAAAGCCGACCCTGGTCATCGCCCACAACAAGACCCTGGCAGCCCAGCTCTACGGCGAGTTCCGGGAGTTCTTCCCCAACAACAGGGTCGAGTACTTCGTCTCCTACTACGACTACTACCAGCCCGAGTCCTACATCCCGGCAAAAGACCAGTACATCGAGAAGGACGCCACCATCAACCCCAAGATCGAGCAGATGCGCCTCGCGGCGACGGCCTCCCTCATGTCCCGGAGAGACGTGATAGTCGTCGCCTCGGTATCCTGCATCTACGGTTTGGGTAACCCGGAGAACTTCCTCAAGATGGGCTTTGAGCTGAAGGTCGGCGACCACATCTCCCGGCGGGAGATCCTCGAGCGGCTCGTAGCGATCCAGTACGAGAGAAACGAGGTCGAGCTGGCCCCGGGCCGGTTCCGGGTCAAGGGGGAGACGATCGACCTCGTCCCCGGCTACTTCAACGATATCGTGCGAATCGAGCTCTTCGGCGACGAGGTGGACAGGATCTCGGAGATCGACCGCCAGACCGGCGCCCGCCGCGAGGATATGAGGTACTTCTACGTCTACCCCGCCAGACACTACGTCATCCCCGAGGAGGAGCAGAAGGGGGCGATCGAGTCGATCCTGGCGGAGCTGGAGGAGAGGCTGCCGGAGCTCGAGATGCTCGAAGCCCACCGCCTCCGGCAGAGGACTCTCTACGACATCGAGATGATAAATGAGACCGGAAGCTGCAAGGGGATCGAGAACTACTCCCGCCACTTCGACGGCCGGAGGCCGGGCGAGCCCCCCTACTGCCTCCTGGACTACTTCCCCGACGACTTCCTCCTGGTGATCGACGAGAGCCACCAGACGATCCCCCAGCTCCGGGCGATGTACCGGGGCGACCGGTCCCGGAAAAAGAGCCTCGTCGACTACGGCTTCAGGCTGCCCAGCGCCTACGACAACCGCCCCCTGCAGTTCGAGGAGTTCGAGGGGTTCATGAGAAACGTCATCTTCGTCTCGGCGACCCCCGGCCCCTTCGAGCTGGAGCGTTCCGCCCAAATCGTCGAGCAGATCATCCGGCCGACGGGCCTCCTCGACCCCGTCGTCGAGGTGAGGCCGGTGGAGGGTCAGGTCAAAGACGTGATGCTTGAGATAGAACGGGTCGTCGAGGTG
The DNA here is from genome assembly GCA_964530375.1 of uncultured Methanotrichaceae archaeon. Classification (GTDB taxonomy): domain Archaea; phylum Halobacteriota; class Methanosarcinia; order Methanotrichales; family Methanotrichaceae; genus Methanocrinis. The sequence goes on along the minus strand of CAZHAO010000196.1, from coordinate 2,687 downwards.
GGAGACCGGGCCCTGGTGACGACCCTGACGAAGAAGCTCGCCGAGGAGCTGACGGACTTTCTTGCTAAAAACGGGATCCGGGCCCGCTACCTCCACTCCGAGATCCAGAGCATCGAGAGGACCGAGATCATCCGGGAGCTCCGGCTCGGAAAGTTCGACGTCCTGGTGGGGATCAACCTCCTCCGGGAGGGGCTCGACATCCCCGAGGTCGGCTTCATCGGGATCTTGGACGCGGACAAGGAGGGCTTCCTCCGGGACGAACGAAGCCTCATCCAGACGATCGGCCGGGCTTCGAGGAACGCAAACTCCAGGGTCGTTTTATACGCCGATAGATTCACCGACTCGGTCCGGGGCGCTGTCCGGAAGACCGAGGAGCGGCGGGCCCTCCAGATGAGATACAACTTCGAGCACGGGATCGTGCCCCAGACGATAATAAAGCCGATCCGGGAGAAAGAGGTCGAGATCACCGACACCCGGCACATCCCCAAGTCCGACATCCCGAACGTGGTGATCGAGCTGGAGGCGGAGATGAGGGCTGCGGCTGACGCCCTCGACTTCGAGCGGGCTATTCAGCTGAGGGACACGATCAAGAGGCTGGAGAAGGAGATGAAGGTGACGGAAAAATAGACGAAAGGGTGAAGGGAAGATCGCCCCCTCATCCTCGAACTCGCCCTCTACTTCAGCTCGTACAGGATCTTCATCGCCTTGGTGAAGGGGGGCATCCCCGAGGTAAGGAGGACTACCCTCAGGACGTCGACGATCTCGTCTCTTGTGACCCCGAACTCCTTCATGGCGCTCATCATCTGCTTCTTGGTCGCCCTCTCATCGGACGCGGCGGCGTTAATCCCCAGGGCGATCAGCTTCTGGGTCCTGTAGTCCAGGACCTTTCCGGTGTACGCCGCCTCGTTCAGGCCGGTTATGGCCTGGTATAGGTCGGGGTGATCTTTTTTGACGTGGACCATCCCTTCGCCGAAGAATACCTCTTCTTTCATTTTCGAGCCTCCTGCATTTACTTGGTCCTCTTATATTTTATATCTTTCTCAGACCATATCTCGATCTCTGGTCGTGAAACGGTCTCGCTTGACGCCGCCTTCTTCCCAGATAAAATTTGATCGCTTGCATTTAATTAATCTCACCCGCGCCTTCAAGTAGCCCTCCGGCCATAAAAGATCTCCAGCTCACGGGGGCCTTTTGGACGAGAGCCAATGATCCTCAAAACTGCGCCTTAAGGGAAGATCCTGATTGCAGGAGCTGTGATCTCCGCGGGGAGCTGATCTGCCGGGAGGACGGTAAAGAGCGAAGGCTCTTCGTCCTGAGCCAGGCGCCCTTCCACCTCCTCTCCTTTCTCGGAATGGGGATGGTGGGCCTCGCGACGGCGATCTGGTGGCCCGTCCTCGCCTACGCCCTGGCGGGGATCGCATTTCTCGGGCCGGTGGAGATGGCGGCCCTCTGCCGCCACTGCCCCCACTACGCCCGCGAGGGGTCAAAACTCCGGTGCATCGGCCCAAACCCCTTCCCAAAGCTCTATCCCTACGATCCAAGGCCCCTGAACGGCCTCGAAAAATCGACCATCGTCCTCTCCTCCCTCTTCCTCCTCTCCTTCCCGCCGCTGGTCCAGGCCTACGGGACATGGCATCTCTTCGTCAACGGGGCCGGGCTCCCCCTCCTGGGGATGGCGACCGTCAGCCTGGCGACGGCCCTGGCCGCCCTCCTGTTCTTCCTCATCCTCAGCCGCCACTTCTGCCCGAGGTGCGTCAACTTCTCATGTCCCTTCAACAGGGCGCCGGAGGAGACGGCCAGAAGATACCTTGAGAAGAACCCAGCCGTCTCGTCCGCCGAGAAGGGCGGACGGCGGCCGCGGCGAGGATAGGGGGCCGGGTTCAACGATCAGGATACGTGCACCCCGAAGCCGGAGGTCTCCGGGAAGGCGAGGGCATCTGTACGGGCAAAATTAACCAAGAGGCGGATGTCAGGGATTTTTATCTGACCCTGGCCATCACCTCGATCGGCCTGGCCTCCATGATCGCTTTCTTCATCCCCCGGATCAGCTCCTCGAGGCCTTCGAGGTCGCCCCTGGAGATCAAATCGACACAGGCGGAGCCGACGATGGCGGCGTCGGCCCCAGCCCTTATCACCTCGGCGGCCTGCTCTGGCGTCGATATCCCGAAGCCTACGGCCTTGGGGAGGTCGGTCTTCACCCTCTCGATGAGGGCCTTTGTGGACGAGAGAACCTCGGCCCGTGCGCCGGTCACCCCGGACCGGGCGACGAGATAGAGAAAGCCGCCGGAGCTCTCGGCTATGTAGGGTATCCTCTCGGCGGGGGTGTTCGGGGCCACGAGGTATATCAGGTCGACCTCGGCCCCCCGGCAGGCGGCCCTCAGGGGCCCCGCCTCCTCCGGGGGGAGGTCCGGGACGATGAGGCCGGTGATGCCGCTTTTCGCGCAGTCTGTGGCAAATTTGTCGAGGCCCCTCTGGTAGATCATGTTGTAGTAGCCCATGAAGACGAGGGGCAGGTCGGCTTTGACGCGAGAGGCCATCTCGAAGTAAACGTCGGTGTTCATCCCAGCCTCGATCGCCCTCTGGGCCGCCGCCTGGATGACGGGGCCGTCGGCGATGGGGTCGGAGTGGGGAAGGCCGAGCTCGACGACGTCGGCTCCGGCCCTCGCCAGAAGCTCCACGATCTCGGG
>CAZHAO010000195.1:0-4093 GCA_964530375.1 uncultured Methanotrichaceae archaeon | reverse complement strand
TTTCTTGACCATCCCAACCGCAGCAAGCTGCGGGGTATTCATTTTAAAATAAAGATAGATAAGCTCAATTGGAGTTCAACAGGCGGAACCATCGATGCTCTCGGTACCTTCAGAGCAGGGACAAACGAAGGCGTATTTACTGTGACTGCGAGTGCAGGCGAAGTCCAAGGATCTGGATCTATCACCATTGTCGCTATAGCGGGCCCGCCCTCTGAATCGAATAGTCATCTATCCTCACGACTCAAGTATCGGACGGAATGAGATCCAGTTATTTATTGCAAAGGGATTTGATGAAGATGGCCATGAAGTGCCGTTGGATGATATCAAATGGAGCGCTATTGGCGGTACAGTCGATGATAACGGGGTCTTCCTATCCGGGCAGGAGGAGGGCATCTTTAAGGTAACTGCGACTGTGGGAGATGTCAATGGCTTAGCGCCCATTACGGTTATAAAGCGAAATTCTCATTGGGAAGGCGAGATACCGCATCAAAAGTGGACGCAATTCTATAATAGAATCTTATCGAAGTTTGCAGTTCGCAAAGGGCTGAAGCTGGCGGTAGCTGTGGACATCTCAGATGCGACTAAGGAAGAGATAGAGGAGATGAGGATGGCTCTGCGAGAGCTAGGTCTTGAGGATTATGTCGAGGAATGAGATCCGCTATTGAGAAAATTCTCCGTGCGAAAAGTGTGTGCCTCGCAAGGAACGGTGGGCGAAATGCAATCTGATCAAGGAGGCTTTGAGCACAGATGTGTATACAGGAAATAATCGCTTATGTCCTATTGAGTTGGTGCTGTTTGATTTTGCTGATATTTACTTGGGCTTCTTAGATAAGGCTACAAGAAAGCGTTTTTAAATACAATGTTGATCAAATGGTGCATTCCACGGATCAGAATCAATGTCGTTTGTCGATCTCTTTGGATATAACAGCCAATTCCAGGCGTACCATCGAAAGCTGTAAAGGTTAAAAATTACACCCGAATGCCCTGAATATGTGTAAAAAGAACATCGATAGCAAGAGGTTTTATCCCGATAATAAGTTCGATGTTGAAGGCTGCAAAGCGTTCAATAAAATACTATATATAATTTACAATATACTTCAATTTTGATAATGCTTCAACCTCTCCCCCCGGCAACTGATATCTCCCAATCCGATCGACGGAGGCGACGGCCTTGAGCCGCCTCCGGTCCTCCTTCTGCTCCGCGAAGGACCGATAGATCCTCTTCGCCAGGACCTCGCGGCTTCACCCGCCGGCCTCTCCCCTCTCCGCGGATGCCAGCCCTCCGCCTTTCGCCGCCGACGCCGGGCCGCCGGTTCGCACCCGCCCGCGATCCCCGCGGCGACGCCGACGGCGGTTCGTCTCCATCTGATCCGACACCGTCTTATCGCCCGACGACCATCCCGGCCCGATGAACCCCGACAAGATCGACGAGATCCTCGCCTTCCACACCGCCCAGAAGGAGGAGATCGACGCCCGCCTCGCCGACTTCAGGAGGATCTGGGCGCTCGGCTCGGACAGCGACCTCTTCGCCGAGCTCGCCTTCTGCATCCTCACCCCCCAGTCTCGGGCGAGGACCTGCTGGCCCGCCATCGAGAGGCTCCGTTGTGGAGACCTCCTCTTCGCCGGAAGCGCCGAGGAGATCCGCGGGAAGCTCTCGAACGTCCGCTTCAAGGAGAGGAAGGCGGGCTACATCGTCGCGGCCCGAGATCAGCTCACGCGGGACGGCCGGCTGGCGGTCCGGGCCGTCCTGGAGGGCTTCTCCGACCCCTTTTCTGCCCGGGAGTGGCTCGTCGATAACGTCCTGGGCCTGGGGTACAAGGAGGCGGGCCACTTCCTGCGAAACATCGGCCTCGGCGAGGACCTCGCCATCCTCGACCGCCACATCCTCAAGAACCTGGCGATCCTCGGCGTCATCGACGAGGTCCCAACATCCCTCACCAAAAATAGGTACCTGGAGATCGAAAAGAGGATGATCGCCTTCTCGAGGAAGGTGGGAATCCCCATGGGCCACCTCGACCTCCTCCTCTGGTCGAAGGAGACGGGCGAGATCTTCAAATGAAGTCCCCGAGCCTCTTGTTCCCTCGCCCCCTCTCCGTCGCCATCCCCGCGGATTTGAGGGAACGTCTGGATATCCGCCCTCCGAAAGGCCCTCCGCCGTCTCTTCGGGGCTCGTCCTGGCTTCGATAGTAGACCTCCCAGAGGTCGGATACGCCGGCATCGGCCTCGTCCTCGGCCTCGTCCTCTTTCTCGCCCTCTTTCTCGCCCTCGTCGGCTCCAACATCCATGAGGCGGCCTAGCTCTTCGAGGGCGCCGGTGACCCCTCCGCCCCGGAAGCGGAGAAATCCGGCATCGGTCCGGAGGGATGACCATGACCGTTTCTCATCGCCGAGGAGGATGATCGTCCCCGGGAACCTTCGAGCGAAGAAGTCGGCGACCTCAAAGCCTATCTCGTGGTCGGGGCTCATCCTCCCCCAGAGGACCCGTCCTCCAAAGGGCTCAAGCCTCACAAAACCCCTCATCCGATGGAGCTCCCCCTGGACAGAGTAGACCATCCTCCGGATGCGGAGGACCTTGGGGTCCGTCGAGGTCTCCACCTCGCGGGGCGTGAGGCTTTTGGCATAATCGATCAGCTTGTCGTCGGAGTTTTTGTGGGCTGCAAGAAGCTCGACTAAGTTGTCGGTCCTCATCCGATCCACCGGTCCAGGGTAGTGCCGCATTTGCCGTCGACCTTGAGGAAGGGCTCCGCCCGGCGAGCGACGACGCCGAGGGCCGCAAGATCCCTCATCCTCTCGATCCTCTTTTCTTTTCTCCGGAGGGCGATCCTCCGGGCGCTCTTCGGGCCGATACCCGGCACCCTGATCAACTCATCGAAGGAGGCCGAGTTCGGATCGATCGGCGATTCGAAGAAGCTTTTGGCTATCGCCACCTTCGGATCCCTGTTTCGGAGAAAGCCGTCGTCGTCGAAGGCCGCGAGGATCTCCTCTTTCTCCAGCTTATATACGCGGTGGAGCATGTCGACCTGGTAGAGGCGGCGCTCCCTCCAGCTCTCCTCCCTCTCTTTTCCCTCGAAGGCGGTCCCCGCCACGGGCCGAAAGGCCGAGAAGTAGACCCGTTTCAGGTTCAGGACGTCGTACTCGAAGAGGATCCGGTCGAAGATCTCCCGGTCGCTCTCCTCGCCGGCCCCCACCACCATCTGGGTCGTCTGGCCCGCGGGGAGATCGACGGTCCTCGAGAGTTCTCGAACGTACCTCTGCCTTTTCAGGATGTCCCTCTCGAAGTCCTTCGACGGACAGAGCTCAGACAATCTGGACTCCGACGGAGCCTCCAGGTTCACGCTAACCCGGTCCGAAAGCTCCATCGCCTCCCTCACGTGCTCCTTCGACGAGCCGGGGAGGATCTTCAGGTGGACGTACCCCCGGAACCTGTGGGAGCCTCTCAGAAGCCCCACCGTCTCGATCATCTCCTCCATCGTCTCGTCCTCGCCCTTTCCGATCCCCGAGCTCAAAAACAGCCCCTCGATCCTGTTTCTTCGGTAGAGGGCGACGGTGATCCTTGCCAGCTCTCCGGGCGTGTAGGAGAAGGTCCCCGCCCTTTTTTTGCTGCAAGAGGCGTTGGAGCAGTACCTGCAGTCGTGAGGGCAGGCGTTGGTGTAGAGGGTCTTGAAGAGGCTGACGCACCTTCCGCCGCCTGTAAACGAATGGCAGAGCCCTCCCCTCAAAAGATCGCCGAGGCCGTCGGTCCCCTCGACCCTCCTCTTCGTCGAGGTGGACGAGCATACGTCGTGCTTCGTCCCCCTCCCCAGAATGTCGACCTTGGCCGGGTCGATCCTCCGCCCAGGAGGGGGCCCCAACGAGTCGAAGCTGCTCAGGGCGGCGAGATGTGCCATCTTCTCAAGGGCGGTCACAATGCCAGGTGCCTCGGACCTTTAAATAGGAGTTTTGGATCTGCAGAGCGAAAGTATTCGGGCGAACGCGGCGTCTTTGAGATCGAAGACCAGCAATAAAAATATAAGAAACAATCCCTCACATCAATCAAAATACATGCTCAATTCGTCGGAGGTATGGATTTCAATATTTAATATACATACTATAAC
>CAZHAO010000194.1:0-4120 GCA_964530375.1 uncultured Methanotrichaceae archaeon | reverse complement strand
TATATGACTCCAGCAGCCGATTGTGCAGAGCCTTCAGGTCTCCCGCCTGCTTTTTCACGTAATCGAACTGGAGGTCGTGGAGGCTCAGCTGTCCCCGATCGTCCTTCAGAAGCAGTGACCGATTGACCAGGAGGCCGATCACCTCCTGAGGTGTGAACTCCTTCCCGTCCCAGAATGTTTGAAGCGCGGCCTCCGGGATGGGGATATCCTCTGGGAATACTGCGAAGTCCAGGTATCGCTCCTGGAACTCCGGCTCCAGCGCATCCACGCTGACTTGAATCGCCTTCAAGAGGTCAGGATAGGGGTAATCCGGGAACTGCTCTCTGATCTTCTCCAGATCGGCATTTTTTAGCCTCTCCAGCGCGACCTTCCACAGCTCGGGCATCCCCCGGACCATGGCTCCGACCATCGCCAGCGCCAGAGGAAGGTTCCCGCACTCCTTTGCCACATCTAAGGCTTCAGGCGGCAGATCATCTTCGGTCTGGCCCGTCCACTTTGCCAGGAGCAGCAGAGCCTCGGGATCCTCCAAAACGCCCAGCCTGTACTCCCGGGCGTCGAGGGCGGCGATTATCTTCGCGTCCCGGGTGGTGATCAGCATCTTAGAGCCCGATCCCAGGACGTTGAACCCTTCGACGTGCTCGACGTTCCAGACGTCGTCCAGTATTATAAGACAGACCTTATCAGCCAGCAGCTTGCTGAGATGAGATCTTCCCTCCTTTATATCGTTGAAGGCGTGAGGGACGTCTCCCACCATCACGGCCAGGTCTGACTGCCGCTGCGTGAGCTTCGGATCTGTGCCCAAGGTCAACCACAGGATTCCGTCGCGAAAGGCCCGCTGCGTCTCCTCATCACGGGCCACCGCCGCTGCCATCACCGACTTTCCTATCCCGCCCATGCCATGCAATCCGACCTTGGATGCTCCGGTGACCACCACGGGTTCGTCGGCCTCGGCCAAGAGCAGCTCTTTTATCTTGTCGAGATCCTCGGGACGGGGCAGGAAGTGGGGCGGCGATCCGGGGACGTTGATCAGGTTTGTATTTTCAGGCTTACGCCAATCTGAAGTCCTATTTTTAATTTTATCTAGCATGCGGCAAATCCTATCGAAGATCGCGATTAGGCCTATTATAATACTTATTAGCGTTAAAATTATTCCGTATGAAATCTCGTATTCGCCTATATTTAAATGGCCGCTCGATATGTCTTTGATGACATTTGATCCGAATCCAACATTTGAAGCATTTGATGAAGCATTACCGCTGTTGGTCGCAGACTCGTTTATGGCTGAAGCTAAACAGATCACCAATGCCAGTGCCAAGAGAAGCCTCAATACCATCTTTTCCGGATCAACTCTTCCCGTTACATGAAAAATGTTTCGATGGTTTTACAATATCATTCTGATTCGCCAGAACAATGGGATCTAGATCTTGGGTCCGAGGTCCCGATTCTCAGAGCGGCTATTATTTGCGTCGAATATGGGACCTCGGATATTTTCCGCGAGGATCGTCTTACCGCCACTCCGGCGGGAAGGCGACGCAAGAGACCCCGCGCTTCTCGCACTCCTCGTTGAAGATCTCCACGGCTTCCCTGGCCGGAAGGCCCTCGGCCTCCAGCTCCGCGACCCACTCTCTCGTCACGTTCGAGAAGGCCGCGTGCCAGCGCGCCTCCTCCTCGGGCGAGAGGGTGGTGAAGACGACGCCGCTCTCGTTCAGCTCGGCCAAGATCTCGTCGTAGGCCTCCTTCGTCATCCCGCCCGTGGTCCGGTAGGGGTTTTTGCAGACCTCCTCGATGATCGCTTTAAGGTCCTCGGGGGTCCTCTCCCAGGCGTCGCGGTTCATGAAGAGCCCCTCGCCGACGCAGCCGAAGGTGACCAGGGTGCAGTGATCGGCAACCTCTTCGAGGCCGAAGGACGAGACCATCGGGGGACAGGTGACTATCCCGTCGATGCTGCCGTTCTCCATCGCCTCCCGGACGGCGCCGAGGGGCATGAAGACCGGCTCCGCCCCGATCGCCTCGATGCACCTCGTCTGGAGGCCGCCGGGGCTTCTGATCCGCATGCCTTTGACGTCCTCCAGGGTCGAGACCGGCTCGGCGGTCCAGAGGTGGGAGTTGATGCAGGGGTTGAGCTCGAGGACCTGGACGTCCGGAAACTCTCCGCGAAGGGCCCGGTCATAGACGGCGTTTCCTATCTCCGTCGCGGTCTCCTTGCATTCGATGGCTGCGGGGAGGCTGAGGACGTCGGAGAGGGGAAACCGTCCCGGGGTCCAGGCGAGGGTGGCGTACCCCATATCCGACCGGCCGTCGGCGACGATCTCGTAGTGCTCAGGCCCCGATCCGAGGGCTCCGCCGTCGAAGATGGTGCAGGTTATCCTGCCGCCGCTCCTCTCTCGCAGGGCGTCGAGCATCGGGATCCAGACGGTCTGGACCTCCATGCTGTCATGAGGATGCCAGGTGCTGAAGTTTATGCTCACGTTCTCTTTCGAAACTGAAAGATCCGAAGCGGTCCCAAGGCCGATCCCACCAGCAGAGAAAAGGCAGGCCATGAGGATCAAAGAGGGGATTATGCAGGCGCAAATTCTCGTCATCTCAATCCGTCTCCAGATGGTTTCCTGACCTAAAGAGCTTTCTCGTTCAGATCAGCTCGATCAGATATATCAGTTCGATCGGATATTTTCACCTTGTCAAGTTCAGGAGCTTATCCCTCTCTAAGCGTCAGGATGTCAAGGAGGTCCTCGAGCTTGCGGCCCCTTCAGCGCCCTCGCCATCAGGCCCCCTCAACCAGCGGGTCCATCCAAGAGGTCGGCGGAAAAGGATAAAGCCGGTCTCCACCATCACCCTTTAAGGAATCCTTCTGGCCGGTGAACTTGCATGAAGCTCGAAGAACTGATCGCGGCGGCCCGCGGCGAGGTGGAGGTCGACCTCCTATTAGAGGGAGCGGATATGGTGAACACCCTCTCCGGCGAGGTATACCGGTCGGACGTGGCGATTTCGGACGGGGTGGTGGTGGGATTTGACTGTTCGAGCGCCCGAAAGGCCGTTGACCTCTCGGGAAAGGTCCTGGCGCCGGGATTCATAGACGGCCACGTCCACATCGAGTCCTCCATGGTGACGATCCCCGAGTACGCGAGGGCCGTCGTCCCCAGGGGGACGACCGCTGTCGTCGCCGACCCCCATGAGATCGCCAACGTCCTGGGGAAGGAAGGAATCAGGTACGTCCTCGAGTCCTCTAGGTCATCGCCCCTATCGGTCTTCGTGATGCTCCCCTCATGCGTCCCCGCGACCCGCCTTGAGACCTCGGGAGCCTCCCTCGACGCCACAGCCCTCTCGGAGCTGATCGGCGAGGAGGGGGTCTTGGGGATCGGGGAGGTGATGAACTACCCCGGGGTCATCCTCCGAGATCCCCAGGTGATGGCGAAGATCAGGCTGGCGGGAGCGGCCAGGTCTGATGGCCACTCTCCAAGAATAGACGGCCACTCCCCCCTTCTCTCGGGCCGGGACCTTGCGGCCTACGTCGCCGCCGGGATCGGGTCGGACCACGAGTGCACCACCATCGAAGAGGCGCGGGAGAAGCTCCGCCTGGGGATGAGGATCATGATCCGGGAGGGGACGGCCGCCAAGAACCTCGACGACCTCCTCCCCCTGGTGACGGAGGCGAATGCCAGAAGGTTCCTCTTCGTCTCCGATGACCGCCACCCCTCCGATATCCTCCGGGAGGGGCAGATCGACTCCATGGTGAGGAGGGCCGTCCGGGCAGGCCTCGACCCCGTCGTCGCGGTCCAGATAGGAAGCCTGAACGCCGCCGAGTACTTCGGCCTCTCGGACCTCGGCGCCATCGCTCCCGGCCGGAGGGCGGACATTGCGGTTCTGGACGACCTCGATTCTATAAACGTCCAGAAGGTCCTGAAGGACGGGGTCATCATTGCCGAGAACGGCCGCACGATCGTGCCCCTGCCAGAGGCGCCAAGGCCCCGATCGGCATCCATGAACCTCGTCAGGATCGATACCAGATCGTTCGATATACGGGCGGATGGAGACCTCGTCAGGGTGATCGGAGTGATCCCAGACCAAATCATTACGAGATCGCTATTCACCCGGCCGAAGGTCGATGGCGGCAGAGTCGTCG